>CAXRCQ010000343.1:0-3246 GCA_964228845.1 Blastomonas sp. | reverse complement strand
GCTTGCGGCCACGGCGCTGCACGCAATGGCGGGCGGCGAAGCCCCCGACCTGATCGTGGGCCACGGCATTCTCGGACGCTTGCTCGCTCGTCTCACCATCGCCAGCGGCGCGCCCGCGCCGACCGTGTGGGAAATCGATGCCTCGCGCGCGGCGGGCGATCATGGCTATGCCGTGATCCATCCCGATGCGGACGAGCGCCGCGACTATCGCAGCATCTGCGATGTCAGCGGGGACAGCGCGCTTCTCGATACGCTGATCGGTCGTCTGGCGAAAAAGGGCGAGGTGACACTCGCCGGCTTCTACCAGCAGCCACTCAGTTTCACCTTTCCCCCGGCCTTCATGCGCGAGGCGCGAATCCGCGTCGCCGCCGAATGGGGTCCGGACGATCTGGTCGCGATCCGCGCGATGGTCTCCAGCGGGGCGCTCAGCCTTTCGGGACTGGTCAGCCATGTCCAGCCGGTCGCCGATGCGCCCGCTGCCTATCCGACCGCGTTCACCGACCCGGCCTGCCTCAAGATGATACTCGATTGGAGCGCTTGCGCATGACGATGCTTGAAAACTCTGGTCCCGATGTCACCGCGTTGCGCGAGGAAGCCGCGCACGAACCTGATCCCGTTGCCACGGGGCCGGTGACCAAGGAAACGCAGGTCATCGCCATCTATGGCAAGGGCGGATCGGGCAAGAGCTTTGCCCTTTCCAACCTCAGCTACATGATGGCGCAGCAGGGTAAGCGCGTGCTGCTGATCGGCTGCGATCCCAAGTCCGACACCACCAGCCGGCTGTTCGGCGGCAAGGCGTGCCCGACGATCATCGAGACCAGCAGCGCCAAGAAGCTCGCCGGTGAAGAAGTGAAGATCGAGGATGTCTGCTTCCAGCGCGACGGCGTGTTCGCGATGGAACTGGGCGGCCCCGAGGTCGGTCGCGGCTGCGGCGGACGCGGCATCATCCATGGCTTCGAGCTGCTCGAGAAGCTGGGCTTCCATGACTGGGGCTTCGATTTCGTGCTGCTCGATTTCCTGGGCGACGTGGTCTGCGGCGGCTTCGGCCTGCCGATCGCGCGCGACATGTGCCAGAAGGTGATCGTGGTCGGGTCGAACGACCTGCAGTCGCTCTATGTCGCCAACAATGTCTGCAAGGCGGTCGATTATTTCGGCAAGATGGGCGGCAATGTCGGCGTCGCGGGCATCCTCATCAACAAGGATGACGGCACTGGCGAGGCGCAGGCCTTTGCCGAAGCCGTGGGCATTCCGGTGCTCGCCTCGATCCCCGCCAACGAGGATATCCGTCGCAAGTCGGCCAATTACCAGATCGTCGGTCGCCCCGACAGCGAATGGGGTCCGCTGTTCGCCGAGCTCGGCCTGAATGTCGCCGAAGCCCAGCCCATCGCGCCGCGCCCGCTGACCCAGGACGGGCTGCTCGGCCTGTTCAAGCCCGAGGATACCGGCGGCAATGTCGAACTGATCCCCGCGACCCAGGCGGACATGCGCGGCGGCGTGTTCGAGGAAAAGCCCTCGCTCGAAGTGGTCTACGACCAGGTATGAACGACAGCCCCGCCTTTCCCGCGCCACGCAATCCTGACCGGATCGACCTTGCGGCGGTTCCCGTCGAGGGCGGCTGCGCGTCGAAGGACACCATGCGCGCGGCGGCGGAGCAAGCGGGCAAGGGCGAGTTGCTGGCGCGCTATGCCGCCGATTACCCCCAGGGCCCGCACGATCAGCCGCAGAGCATGTGCCCGGCCTTCGGAAGCCTGCGTGTCGGCCTGCGCATGCGGCGCACCGCGACGATCCTGTCGGGATCGGCCTGTTGCGTTTATGGGCTGACCTTCACCTCGCATTTCTACGGCGCGCGCCGCTCGGTCGGCTATGTCCCGTTCAGCTCGGAGACGCTCGTCACCGGCAAGCTCTACGAGGATATTCGCGACGCGGTCCACCAGATGGCCGATCCCGCGCTCTATGACACCATCGTCGTCACCAATCTGTGCGTGCCGACCGCATCGGGCGTGCCGCTCCAGGGCCTGCCCAAGGCGATCAACGGCGTGCGCGTGATCGGCATCGACGTGCCCGGTTTCGGCGTTCCGACCCATGCGGAGGCCAAGGACGTGCTCGCAGGCGCGATGCTCGCTTATGCGCGCAAGGAAGCGTCGCAGGGACCGGTCGCCGCGCCGAGCCAGCGCCCCGATCGCCCGACGATCACCTTGCTCGGCGAGAGGTTCCCGGCCGATCCGGTGGGCATTGGCCAGATGCTCGAGCCGTTGGGCCTCGCCGCAGGTCCGGTGGTGCCGACCCGCGAATGGCGCGAGCTGTACAGTGCGCTCGATTGCGCCGCCGTCGCCGCGATCCACCCCTTCTACACCGCCAGCATCCGCGAGTTCGAGGCGGCGGGCCGTCCCGTGATCGGCTCCGCGCCGGTCGGGGTCGACGGCACGGCGGCCTGGCTCGATGCCGTGGGCGCGGCCTGCGGGATCGCGCAGGACAGGGTCGATGCCGCCAAGGACAGGTTCCTGCCCGCCATCCGCGCGGCGCTCGCCGCCAGCCCGATCCGCGGCCGCATCACCGTTTCGGGCTATGAAGGATCCGAACTGCTCGTCGCCCGGCTGCTGATCGAAAGCGGGGCAGAGGTGCCCTATGTCGGCACCGCCGCGCCGCGCACCCGCTGGTCCGATCCCGACCGCGCCTGGCTCGAGGCGCGCGGCGTGCGCGTGCAATATCGCGCCAGCCTGGAACAGGATATCGCGGCGGTCGAGGAATACCGCCCGAACCTGGCGATCGGCACCACCCCGGTGGTCCAGCACGCCAAGAGCGAGGCAATCCCCGCACTCTATTTCACCAACCTCATCTCGGCACGCCCGCTGATGGGCCAGGCGGGCGCTGGTTCGCTTGCCGTCGTCATCAACGCCGCGCTCGCCAACCCGGACCGGTTCAACCGGATGCAGAGCTTCTTCGACGGCGTCGGCCAGGAAGAAAATGCAGGCATCTGGCGCGACACCCCGGTCGACCGGCCCGAATTCAAGAAAAAATATGCCGCGCGCATGGCGGGTCTCTCCAAGTCCGAGGAGGCGGTCGGCACATGAGCGGTCTGCTTATCCTCACAGCCCCCCCTTAATGGGGAGGGGGCCCGCGTAGCGGTGGAGGGGTGTCACCCTTGCGCAGACGTGGACACCCCTCCGTCTCGCCTGCGGCGATCCACCTCCCCTGCCAGGGGAGGATTGTGTCCTCGTTCTGCCTCCACATAGGGAGGGTCGCAGC
>CAXRCQ010000342.1:0-6867 GCA_964228845.1 Blastomonas sp. | reverse complement strand
AGCTCGGGCGAGATTGAGCTGGCAACGGTCTGGCCCCTGGTCGCGGCGCTGGTCGTGGGCGGGACGTTGCTGCCCAAGGCGCTGCCGCTGGGCGCGTTTGCGTTCAATTTGGTGCTGATGACCGCGTCGATCATCGCCTATTGGCAAGGCGGCAATATCGTGACCGTCGGCGCCATTGCGTGCTTTTCGATCCTGCTGGCCTTGTCGGGGTTCGAGAATGCGCGTGCCTATCTCATGTTCAAGCTCTCCGAACATGGCCTCGCCGAAAAGGACGAGGTTGTCAGCCTGTTGCTGCGCGAGTTCGAGGAAGGCGATGCCGACTGGCTCTGGCAGATCGATGCCGCGCGCCGCATCGTCGCCGCCAGCCCGCGCTTTGCCTATGCTGCCGGCCGCGAAGCCAGCGAGATCGAGGGCATGCCGCTCACCCAGCTGATTGCGGGCAAATACTGGGAAAGCGGCAATCTGCCCCCCAGCCTGCACATCCTTTCGGACAAGCTGACCAAGCGCGAGAGCTTCTCGAACCTGGTGGTGAAGGTCCATGGCGAGGAGAAGACCTTCTGGTGGGAGCTTTCCGCCTCGCCGCGCTACGACGACAACGGGACCTTCATCGGCTTTCGCGGCGTTGGCTCGGACGTGACCGAAACCCGCGAAAGTGTCGAGAAGATCGCGCGCCTGGCGCGGTTCGATACGCTGACGGGCCTGCCCAATCGGCTGCAGCTGACCGAGGCGCTCGACCGCGCGCTGAAGGAATGTGAACAATGGAACTGCCGCTGCGGTTTCCTGATGATCGACCTTGACCGGTTCAAGTCGGTCAACGACACGCTGGGCCATCTGGTCGGGGACCGGCTGCTCGCACAGGTTTCGCTGCGGCTGCGCTCGCTGATGGGCAAGGACGAGCTGTGCGGCCGCCTGGGCGGCGACGAATTTGCCGTCGTCATGCGCGATACCGGGGACGGGCAGCGCATCTCCGATCTCGCCAATCGCATCATCGACGTTCTGTCGCGGCCCTATGAGGTCGACCAGCACACGCTGTTCATCGGCGCCAGTGTCGGTTCGGCTGCAGGTACGCGCGACGGGCGCACCGTGGAAACGCTGATGCGCAGCGCCGACCTGGCGCTCTACCAGTCCAAGGACGAGGGCGGCGGTCGTCACAATGTCTATGAGCCGAAGCTGCACAGCCATGCCGAGGAACGCCGAGTCATGGAAATGGCGCTGCGCAAGGCCCTGGAGCGCGACGAGTTCTCGCTCGCCTTCCAGCCCGTGGTCGATGCCGCGAGCGAATCGCTGGTCGCGTTCGAAGCGCTGATCCGCTGGACAAACCCCGAATTCGGACAGGTTTCGCCTGCGCGCTTCATCCCCCTGGCAGAAGACGCGCGGCTGGTCGTCCCGATCGGCAACTGGGTGCTGCACCGCGCCTGTCGCGAGGCGGTGACCTGGCCGGCCAATGTGCGCGTCGCGGTCAACGTGTCGGCCGAGCAGCTCTATGAGGCGGACTTTGTCGATACCGTTGTCGAGGCGCTATCGGAGACCGGCCTGCCGCCGCAGCGGCTGGAGCTGGAAGTGACCGAGAGCGTGTTCCTGCGCGAAGGTTCGCGCGCTGGCGATACGCTGGATCGCATCCTGGCGCTGGGCGTCGGTCTGTCGCTGGACGATTTCGGTACCGGCTATTCGGCGCTGGGCTATCTCAGCAAGACACGCTTCAGCACGATCAAGGTCGATCGCAGCTTCGTCCAGGGCGCGGCCAAGGGCGCGCAGGAGAGCATCGCGATCATCCGCGCGGTCGTGGCAATGGCGGAAAGCCTGGGCATGTCGACCACGGCCGAAGGCGCGGAGACCGAGCACGAAGTCCAGGTCATCCGCGATCTGGGATGCAAGAAGATCCAGGGCTATTTCTACGGACGCCCGATGACCGCCAATGATGTCGCCAGCCTGTTCGGAGACCATCAGGCGGCGCTATACGGCTAGCTCAGGCGCGCTCCAGCACCGATCGGGCCAGCGATTCGAAAAGCCGCGCGCCATCGGTATTGCCGTGCTGTCCTTCCACCACCCGCTCCGGATGCGGCATCATGCCCAGCACATTGCCCCTGGCATTGAGCACGCCTGCAATATCACGCGACGATCCGTTGACCGGCTCGGCATAGCGGAACGCCACCTGGCCTTCGCCCTCGATCCGGTCGAGCGTCGCATCATCCGCGAAATAATTGCCGTCATGATGCGCCACCGGAATGCGGATGGTCTCGCCAGGCTGGTAAAGGCTGGTGAAGCGGCTTTCCGCATTCTCGACCTTGAGCTCCACCGTGCGGCAGACGAAGCGGATGCCGGCATTGCGCATCAGCGCGCCGGGGAGCAGGCCGGATTCGGTGAGGATCTGGAAGCCGTTGCAGATGCCGAGCACCGCCACGCCGCGTTCTGCTGCCTCGACCACCGCGCCGATCACCGGCGAGCGTGCCGCCATCGCGCCTGAACGCAGATAATCGCCATAGGAAAAGCCGCCGGGCACACCGATCAGATCCAGCCCATCGGGAAGCGACTGTTCACCGTGCCACAGCCGGATCGGCGCATGGCCGGTGACCCGCTCGATCGCCACCGCCAGATCGCGGTCGCAATTCGATCCGGGAAAGGTGATGACCGCCGATTTCATGCGACCTTCTCGACCCGGTAGTTCTCGATCACCATGTTGGCCAGCAGCTTGCGGCACATGGAATCGATATCGTCGTCACTGGTGCCATCGGCCAGGGTCAGCTCGATCAGGCGACCGGCGCGGACATCCTCGACGCCGCCAAAGCCCAGGCCTTCGAGCGCGTGATGAATGGCGCGGCCTTGGGGATCGAGCACGCCGTCTTTCAGGGTCACATGGATGCGGGCCTTCATCGGCGTCCTCCTGGCTGAATGGATGGCTTGCCCTATAGCGCGCCGCGTGGGCGGGGCAAGGGGGTGCTTGGGCGGCGCATGGTTCGCGCAGACCGCCCTGGCGTTAACCTGTCCTGACAAATCCCTGTCAATCGCTCGCCCATAGCCTTCGCCCAGCAAGCATAGGGGGATACATGGCGGGCCTGGCACTGGCGATGTTCATCGGACTGTTCGGATTCGGGCACGAGATGCTGGGATGGCGCGATCCCGAGGGGCATGTGCAGCTGGCGCTGTTCACCGCCTTTGTTCTCGGCATCATCAGCGGATACCGGACGCGCGGCTAGCCTTCCCGATTCTATTCGGACGCGGCGTTGGCAGCGACGGGGGACTGGCGCGCGGCAAGCGCGGTGCCCGACTGCGCGCCCTCGTAGAGCGATTGCACCAGCACGGCGCGATCGGGGGGCAGATAGGTGCGCGCGAGTGCAAGCAGTTCATCCGCCTCGACCTTGCCAAAGGCGGTGCCACCATTGCGGAACCGGTCGAGCTTGGCGGGCTTGCTTTGCGCCGAATCGACGATCCCCAGCCAGGCCGTGTTGCTTTTCACGCTGTTGGCGATGTTCTCGAGGATCGGTGTGCGCGCGCGCGCCAGCTCGTCTGCTGCGATCGGGGACGGGGGTGAGGGCAAACCGGCCATCGGGGCAGGTGCCGAAAGCTCTGCTGCGATATGCCTGACCGCTTCGGTCACCTTGTCGACATCGTCGGCCGCGACATTGGTGCTGATCCGGATATAGCCATAGCCTGGATAGATGGACGAGGTGAACGAGCGAGCCGAGGGTGAATAGCTTGCGCCCAGCTGCTCGCGAATCTGGTCGGTGACCTTGATCTGGAGCAGTTCGGCGAGCAGACGCAGCTGCACATCCTCGCGATAATCGGCATCGTCGGTGGTCGGCCAGTAGAATTCGACGATCGCCTGATCGGCCTCGCCCTTGTGGTGCAGCACGCGGGGGCTGCGATCTTGCGTGAACTGGCGGGTGCGTGCCTCGCCATAATCGCGGAACTCGGCTTCGCGCTCGGGCAGCGCGCCGAACGTCGCGGCGACGGCGGCAATCGCCTGCTCCTCGTCGAAATCGCCGACCAGCCCGATCTCGATCGCGCCCTTTTCCAGACGGTCGCCGATCGCGGCCTTGAGGTCGTCAAAGGTCAGCTTCTCGAACACCGCCTTGTCGGCGAGCGAGAAGCGCGGGTCGTTGTCCGACAGGATCGCGCCGATCCGGCTGCCGATCGCGCCCTCGGGCGTGGCATTGAGCCGGGCGTAGAAATTGGGAAGGTAACTGCGATACTGGTTGATCGCCTCGCTGCGATAGCCGGGATGCGTGGTGAACGCAGTCAGCACCTGCATCTGCAGCTTGAGGTCATCGGGCGTGGTGGCGAGATAGCCGCCGAGATAATCCTCGCCCGAACCGAAATTGAGCGATACCGCACGTCCGGCGAAGATCGAATAGAGATCGTCGAGGCTGTGCGCCTCCAGCCCGCCGCGCACGAAGATGTTCATCAGGCTGGTGGCTTCGGGATTGTCGCGCGAGGCGAGCAGATCGCCTCCGTCGATGCGCAGCGAGACCAGCACGCGGTTCTTGTCGAAATCGGTCTTCTTGAGGTTCAGCCGGACATTGTTGGCAAAGCGGATCGTGCGGATGCCCAGGTCCTCGATTGTGCTGTCCGCTACCACGGCGCCAGGGCTGCCGAAATCCTGATAGGCAAAGGCCTGTGCATCGCGCGCTTCGGGCCTTGCCACCTTGGTCTTCTGCGCCTGGGCAAAGGCCATGCGTACCCCGTCCGCGCCTCCGGCAGGATCGACCTTGGTGGCCAGGTGGATCAGCGGCCTGTCGAGCGTGCCGAAATCGTCGCGCAGCGCCTTGAGCAGCATCTTCGGCGTCAGCGCATCGCGCAGCGCCACAAACCGTTCGAGCTGGCTTTCGGGCGTGGTGACGATCATCCCGTCCTTGGCCATGCCCATGATCTGGTCGGCGAGCTGGTCGTTGCTGCGCGTGTCCTGCCCGCGCACCGCATTCTCGTAACCGGTGGTGAAATTGGCGAGCTGTTCGGCGAGTTCCGCCCTGGTGAAGCCATAGCGCAGCGCGGCGCGCAGCTCGCGTTCGGCGGCTTCGAGCCCGCGCTGCCACTCGCCGTCACGCGTCGCGACGTTGAGCACCGACTGGTTGGCGATCCTGTACACGTCCGACCGTCCGACCGATGCGCCGACGAACGGCGCATCTTCCTGCCGCGCGATCCGGCCCAGCCTGCGCCCGACGATATTGTAGGCGAGCGCGCGGGTCAGCTTGGCACGCCGCGTCGCCTTGCTGTCGGGCTCCTCGACATAGGGCGAAAAGCGGATGACCGTCGTCACCTCGTCGATCGCCGGATGCGTGAACACATTCGCCTTGTCGGTGCGCGCGGTATCTATGCGCCCCAGCGGCACATCGGGCGCTTCGCCGTGCTTGGCCTCCCAGTTGCCGAAGCTCGCCAGGATCTTGGCCTCGACCTCGGCAACATCGACATCGCCGACCACGACCAGCGTGCTGCGCCCCGGCGTATAATAGCGCTCGTAGAAGCTGCGGAAGCGTTCGGCGGGCGCGGTCTCGATCACCGACCTGTCGCCGATCGGCGAGCGCGTCGCGATCCGCGTGCCCGGCACGGTGAACTCGAACAGCGATTCGCGGTTGCGCTGCGCATAATTGGCGCGGGTGCGCAGTTCGGAGAGGATTACCCCGCGCTCGCGGTCGATCGAGGCCGGATCGAAGCGGATCTCGCTCGCGGTCTCGCGCAGCAGATAGAGCGCGGTGTCGACGGTCTCCGCCTTCACATTGGGCAGGTCGAGCAGATAACCGGTCTGGTCATAGCTGGTGAACGCGTTGGTATCCGCGCCGAATTCGAGCCCCAGCCGCTCGAGAATTTTGACCATCTCGCCTTCGGGCACGTTGGTGGTGCCGTTGAACGCCATATGCTCGATGAAATGCGCGAGGCCGCGCTCGTCCTCGGCTTCTGCTGTCGATCCGACATCGATCAGCAGCCGCATCACCGCCGTGCCGGGCGGGGTGGCGTTCTTGCGGATGGCATAGCGCATGCCGTTGGGCAGCACGCCGAGGCGCACGGCCGGATCGGGCGCCAGGTCGCTTGCCGCATAGCCCCAGGCAGCAGCGATGGCCGCCTCGTCGCGAGCGTCGGTCTGGCTTGCAGGGGAAGGCGGGGCGGTGGTCTGGGCGAGAAGTGGGGCCGGTAGCAGCGCAAGCGCGGCAGCGGCCATGCCGACCAGCGCCGATTTCGCCACGGTTATGGGGAGCCTTCCGTCTCGATCCATCTCCACCCACTTTTGCTATTGTGTGGCGGAAATGTTGCACGGGGCTTGCACCCGCGCAAGATGACGGACACGTCAAGCGCCCGTCATGCGGTCAGACGGTTACTTGCCCTTGCGGCGGCGGTGGCTGTCGAGGTCGAGCACCTCGTTGTCGCCGCCCTCGTTGAGCAGGCCCAGGCGGCGCGCGACCTCCTGATAGGCCTCGACCTCGCCGCCCAGATCGCGGCGGAACCGGTCCTTGTCGAGCTTCTCGCCTGTCTCGATGTCCCACAGGCGGCAGCCATCGGGGCTGATCTCGTCGGCCAGGATGATGCGCGAGAAATCGCCGTCGAACTGGCGGCCGAATTCGAGCTTGAAGTCGATCAGGCGGATGCCGATCGCGGCGAACATGCCGCACATGAAATCGTTGATGCGGATCGCCATCGACGAGATGTCCTGCATCTCTTCCTGGCTCGCCCAGCCGAAGCACGCGATATGCTCTTCGGCGACCAGCGGATCGCCCAGGCTGTCGTCCTTGTAGCAAGATTCGATCAGCGTGTGCGGCAGCGGCTGGCCTTCTTCCAGACCCAGACGCTTGCAGATCGATCCGGCGGCGACATTGCGCACGACCACCTCGATCGGCACGATCTCGACCTGGCGCACCAGCTGCTCGCGCATGTTGAGGC
>CAXRCQ010000341.1:0-3013 GCA_964228845.1 Blastomonas sp. | reverse complement strand
ACGCTGGTCGATTTCAACGACCAGAAGCGCGGGAGGCTGACGCTGGTGCGCGACCTGCTCGACCGCTTGCCGGATACGAAGGTGGAAGCGCCGGCGATCGAGTTTCCCGATCTTGGCCACGAACCTGCGGTAGAGACCTATTCGCAGATCCAGCCGCTGCCGGGCTATCCGGTCACCTAGGCGAGCGTCGCGCTCGCTTTCACGACCTGTCTGCCATCGGCAGCGTAGGCGCCCATCTCAATATCCTCGTCCGTGCCGCGCAGGACAAGGTGCAGCGGCTCGCCGCAGATCGCCGGACTGACCCCGCGGAAGGTGAAGCTGGCAAGCCGATTCTCGCCGAAATGCGCACCGGCCAGCTGGAGCAGCAGGCTGGTGCTGAGCGGACCGTGGACCACGAGGCCGCGATACCGCTCTACCCGCTGCGCATAGGGCGCATCGTAGTGGATCCGGTGCGTGTTGAAGGTCAGCGCCGAATAGCGGAACAGCAGCCGTTCGTCGGGCAGGACTTCGCGGTGCACGTCCCAGCCTGCCGGATCGAAGCTGCCTCCGTCCGTTTCGGGCGGCGATAGCGGTGCATCGGGAGCAAGCCCTTCGAGATAGACGATGCTCTGTCGCTCGCTAACCGCCAGCACGCCGTCGGCGCGGGTTTCGTGATCGACCTCGACGAAGACCATCTCACCGCGACTGCCCGATTTGGGCGTGACCGAGGCGACCCTGCTGGTCCGCTCGATAGCGGCACCGATGGTCACGGGCGCATGGAAGCGCATCGCGCTCGAGGCCCACATGCGGCGCGGCAGGGGCACGGGCGGCAGGAAGCTCGTCATGTCGTCGTCGCGGACCGGGTGCCCGTCGGGCGCTAGGTCGCCGGTGCGCGCATCGGGTGTGCACAGGCACAAATGGATGCCCTGCGGCATGGCGGTATCGGGCGGCGCATCGCGGTCGAAGGTCGCGCACCACTGCGCCGCCAGCCGCGGCCCCAGCGCATCGCGGGCGCGCATCTCGCGCCCGACCCACTCCTGCCAGTCCGGCATCAGGCGGCTCGCTCGAACACGGCGGCCATGCCCTGCCCGCCGCCGATGCACATGGTTTCCAGCCCGTAACGTACCTCGCGGCGCTGCATCTCGTGCGCCATGTCGGCAAGGATGCGGATGCCCGTCGCCCCGATGGGATGGCCGAGCGAGATGCCCGAGCCGTTGACGTTGACGATCTCGCGGCGGCTGTCGTCTTCGGCGAAGCCCCAGCCCTTCAGGACGGCCAGCGCCTGCGGGGCGAAGGCCTCGTTCAATTCGATGAGACCGATATCGTCCCAGCCAAGACCGTTGCGGGCGAACAGGCGCTCGACCGCGGGGACCGGGCCGATACCCATGCGGCTGGGATCGCAGCCCGCCGCGCTCCACGAATGGAACCACAGGATCGGCTCGAGCCCCAGTTCCTCGACCTTGTCTTCCGCCACAACGAGGCAGGCGGCGGCGGCATCGTTCTGCTGGCTGGCGTTCCCGGCGGTCACCACGCCGCCCTCGATCGGACGCAGCTTGCCCAGCGTTTCCATGGTGGCGTCGGCGCGGTAGCCCTCGTCATGCGCGAAGAGGATCGGATCGCCCTTTTTCTGCGGGATCTCGACCGGCACCAGCTCATCCGCGAACAGGCCGTTCGCCCACGCGGCGGCGGCGCGCTGGTGGCTGCGCACGGCATAGGCATCGCAGGCTTCACGGCTGATCGCCCAGTCCTTGGCGAGGTTCTCGGCGGTTTCGATCATGCCCGAAATCACGCCATAGCGCTCGATCGGCTGGCTCATCACGCGGCCGCGCGTCAGGCGGTCATGCAGCGTCAGGTTGCCCGCGCGCACGCCCTTGCGGATGTCAGTGGTGTAATGCTCGACGTTCGACATGGACTCGCAGCCGCCCGCGACGACGACGTCGCTCATCCCGGTCTGCACCATCATCGCGGCGTTGATGATCGCCTGCAGGCCCGATCCGCAGCGGCGGTCCAGCTGATAGCCGGGCACTTCCTCCGGCAGGCCGGCCAGCAGCCACGACCAGTGGCCGATGCAGGGCGCTTCACCATTGCCATAGCCCTGGCTGAACACGACATCATCGACCCGCGACGGATCGATCTTGGTGCGCTCCATCCGCGCTTTCAGAATCACCGCGCCCAGCTGGCCAGCGGTGAGCGAGGACAGCGCGCCGCCGAACTTGCCGACAGGGGTGCGGATCGGGGCGACGATGGCAGCCCTTCTGAGCTGATTGGGGCGGCGCAATTGGGTCATCAGTTGGTTCCTACGATTCCAGAGTCGATCAGGCGGGCGATTTCGCCGGAAGACAGCCCCAGCGTGTCCGCCAGCACGGCTTCGCTGTGCTGGCCGATGCGCGGGGCGGGGGCGGCGGGTTTGCGCTCCATGCCGGGCAAAGTGGCAAAGGCTCCGGCGGCGGGGTAGTCAAAGCCGCTGGGATTGCCGGTGGAGGGCGCGAACATCGGGTTCGCGGTCAGCAGGCGGGGATCGTTTACCGCCTCTACCATCGTGCGATAGGGGCCGTGGACCACGCCATTGGCATCCAGCAGCGCGGCCAGATCGGCATGATCGTATTTCGCCACTTCGGCCTCGATCAGCGCAAAGATCGCGGCGCGATTGCGGAAGCGGGTGCCATCGTCGCCGGCAAAGCGCACGCCCAGATCGGCCTCGAGCGCGGCCAGCCCTTCGGCCAGCCCCAGCGCCTTGACCAGCCCCTGCCACTGGCGTTCATTGATCGCGACGATCATCAGCCGGTCGCCATCGCGGGTCACGAAGTCGCGGCCGATCGTGCCGAACACGGCATTGCCCAGCCGTTCGCGGTCCTGCCCGGTATAGAGCACTTCGGCCACGCGGCCGAGGTTGGCGGAACTGCCCATCGCGATGTCGGTCAGCGGCAGGCGCACTTCGCCGCCCAGCCCGGTCTGTTCGCGCCGCCGGATCGCGGCGAGCAGGGCAAACGCGGCATAGGCACCCGTCAGCAGGTCCCACGCGGGCAGCACGTGG
>CAXRCQ010000340.1:0-3297 GCA_964228845.1 Blastomonas sp. | reverse complement strand
GGCTGAACAGCATCGCCTTGTCCTCGGGCATCATCGTGCCGTTGCGCCAGGCGGCGACCGCAACGCCGCGCGCGGCATCGCGCTGGCCCACCGCGTCGAGCGCCATGGCATAGCGCGCGCGGCCGACATTGGTCAGCGGCGCAAAGCGGTTGAAATAGGCGACCACCTCCTGCGGTGCGGCAGGGCCGGCACCCAGTGCCTGCTCGGCATTGCGGCGCATCTTGTCCTCATCGGGCCAGCCGGGGTTGGAGATGAGGAAGCTGGCAAAGGTCGAGAAGGTATAGTTGTTCGGACTGGTTGTCAGCGCGCGCCAGTTGGCGATCGTGCCCGACATGTCGGCGGGCATCGACTGGAGCAGGTTGGCACGTGCGCGGTCCCAGTCGCTGCCGTCGCTGCTGCGGCTGGGCACGGCGGCATAGTCGGCGGTCTGGTCGCTGGCGAGACAGGCGGCGGGGACGCCGAGCAGGGGCAGGGCGAGGAGTGCGGCAGTGCTGCGCGCAAGTGCAATTCGTGAAACCATGCTGGACATGATGCGCTTTCGATCCTTATCAGGCGCTGAACACGCAACCTTTGTGTGAATGATCGTTCTTGCCTGATTTGCGGGCAAGGTAAAGGAGCTACCCGATGTTTTCCGGCTCAATTCCGGCCCTTGCGACGCCGTTCCGCGACGGAGCGTTTGACGAGCCTGCCTTCCGCGCGCTGATCGACTGGCAGATCGACAATGGCAGCTCGGGCCTGGTCCCCTGCGGGACCACCGGCGAGGCCGCGACCATGTCGATCGAGGAGCATGATTATGTCGTGCGCGTCTGTGTCGAACAGGCCGCCGGGCGCGTGCCGGTGATCGCGGGATGCGGATCCAATGACACCAATGTCGCCATCGGCCACATGCTCAACGCCAAGAAAGCGGGCGCGAGCGCGGCGCTGGTCGTGCCGCCCTATTACAATCGTCCCGGCCAGGACGGCGTACGCGCGCATTTCAAGGCGCTGACCGAGGCGTGCGACCTGCCGATCATGCTGTACAACGTGCCCGCGCGCACCGTGACCGACATCAAGGTCGAGACCATGGCGAAGCTGTCGCGCTTGCCCACGGTCATCGGCGTGAAGGATGCGACCGGCGATCTCGAACGCGTGAGTGCGCAGCGCGCGCAGTGCGGCAAGAAATTCTGCCAGCTTTCGGGCAATGACGAGCTCGCGCTCGGCCATCGCGCGATGGGCGGCGTCGGCTGCATCTCGGTGACTGCCAATGTCGCTCCCGCGCTCTGCGCGCAGTTCCAGGCGGCGCTGGCCAAGGGCGATTACAAGACCGCGCTCGCGCTCAACGACAAGCTCTATCCGCTGCATTCGGCGATGTTCTCCGATGCCTCGCCCGGCCCGGTCAAATATGCGCTCCACCGCGTGCGCCCCGATTTCCTGCCCGATCTGCGCCTGCCGATGACCCCGCCCGACAAGAAGAGCCGCAAGGCGGTCGACGCCGCCCTGGTGCACGCTGGGCTGATCTGATGGCGCGGCCCAAGCCCGAAACGTTCGACAAGAAGAAGACCGTCGCCGAGAACCGGCGCGCGCGCTACGACTATGCCATCGACCAGGTGTACGAGGCGGGAATCGCGCTCACCGGCACCGAGGTGAAGTCACTGCGCTTTGGCGAGGGCACCATCGCGGAGAGCTATGCCGAGATCAAGGACGAGCAGGTCTGGCTGATCAACTCGAACATTCCCGAATACAGCCACGGCAACCGCGAGAACCACGAGCCCAAACGCCCGCGCAAGCTGCTGCTGCACGCGCGCGAGATCGCCAAGCTGCACGGCGCGGTGAACCGCCAGGGCATGACTCTGGTGCCGCTGTCGATCTTCTTCAACGGCAGAGGCCGCGCCAAGGTCGAGCTCGCGCTTGCCAAGGGCAAGAAGGCGCCGGACAAGCGCGCGGCGACCAAGGAACGCGAATGGAAGCGCGAGCAGGGCCGGCTGCTGCGCGATCGGGGCTGAGCGACTCTCCGCCTGTCGAAAATTAACCTCGCTTTGCAGGATCGCGTGCGCCAGATCACGGCATTGCGTTAAGGGCCGTGCTCGAACGGGGTCGCAGCCCGATTCGGGTGAATTCGAATCTGGTAAACGTCGTTTTAATCCGCGTTCGGCTATGGCCTTTTGCGGCAGCGCTCCCACATGAGCCCTGCCGCGTCATGCGCGCTGCGAGAAGGGCACAGGGTTTTGGAGTTGACGGAAGGCCGGTTTACCCGCTGGGTTGGTCGCAATTTGCCGACACGCGAGAGCATGGAGCAGAACCGCTTCATCCGGCCCTTCGCCGCGCGTGTGCTGCGCTCCGAATTGTGGCGGTTCACCCGGCGATCGGTACCGCGCGGCGTGGCCTTGGGCGTGATCGTCGGGGTCATCATTCCGCTCGGCCAGATCTTTGCCGCCGCGCTGCTCGCGCTTCCCTTTCGTGCGAATGTTCCGGTGGCCGCGCTCACCACCTTCATCACCAACCCGTTCACCACGCCGTTGTTCTGGCTCGCCTCCTATCATATCGGCAGCTTCATCCTGCGGATCGATGCGACCACCTATGGCCAGCCGGTGGCAACTGCGCTCAACCAGCCGCATGTCGAAACCTGGATGGAATGGCTGACCGGCGCAGCCTCGATCACCGCATTCGGGCTGGTCGTGCTCGCCGTGGTGCTCGCGGCGATCGGCTATGTCGCCAGCGCGATCGGCTGGCGCATCTGGATTGCGGGCAAGCGCCGCCGCAGACTGGCCCGCGTGCGCCACTCCTGATCGCTCCGCGCTGGCATTTGAGCGAAACTGCAATTTGTAACGTCGTCTCGTTTGCGCTAGCTTCGATCGCCTCACCAGTGAGCGAGTTCGCCACGCCAGGGGGATGCGACGACCTTGACCACCACCCGTGCCCGCCCCGACCTTGACTGGCCGGAATGGCTGCCCGCGCTGCCCGATCCCGATACACCCGATGCCCGCATCACCGCGCTGATCATCATCGGCGGGCTGGTGGTCAGCAGCGCGCTGATCTGGCTGGCGCTGGGCGACTGGGTGCCGCTCGCGCTTTTCGCCGCCGGGCTGGCCGGAATTGCCGCGCTTATCGTCCTGGTGCGCCAGCAATTCCCGCAGCGCAGCGCAGTGCAGCGGACCATGCCCGACTGGTCGGTCACCTTTGCCGCCACCGACCATCCGACCATCGCCATCGCGATCACCGATGAAGCGGGCCGGATGATCTGCGCCAACCAGCGCTTCATCGACCAGTTCGGGGCGGAGACTGTACCCCCCAAGCTGTCGCTTGCAGGGCAGGGCGGCG
>CAXRCQ010000339.1:0-2832 GCA_964228845.1 Blastomonas sp. | reverse complement strand
CGGCAAGGACGAAATTCGCGAACGCCTGCTCTATCCGATGGTCAACGAAGGCGCCCGGATCCTTGAAGAGAAGATCGCCCAGCGGGCGGGCGACATCGATGTTGTGTGGATCAATGGTTATGGCTGGCCGCTCCACACAGGCGGCCCGATGTTCTGGGCATCGAGCATCGGTCTGGACACGGTCGTCAAGGGTCTGGACCTGCATGGCCTGCCGGTGAGCGCCTATTTGCGCGAACGGGCCGAAAGGGGAGAAGCTTTCGCCTGACCGAAAAATCCCGGCAGCACCCTGTGCTGCCGGGACATTCCGCGGTCAGGAGCGGTGGGAGACGATCCTAGCGTGGAAGGGTGCGGATGGCCGCTTCGGGATCATCGACCAGGCGCGGCGTTACATCCAGTTCCATCACCATGCGCCTGGTGGGCGTATAGGGCTTCCATTCGGGCATCAGGCTGCTGGCGGGCCTGCCGGTTCGAGCGAAGGCAATCCAGGCATCGCTCATCATCGCCGCCATCGTGGCGGCCCCCTCGCCCTCGCCCACGAGCGAGGCGCTTTCCTTGGCGTTGTTGAACATGAGCGGAATGTCGAGCGTGTGCGGCGAGCGCAACATGCCACCGCCGACGGGCGTTTCCCAGGTCAGGCGATAGACGAACACCGGTGCCCTGGCGGTCTTTGCCTGTTCGTCTGCCATCAGATAGGTGCCGCGGACAAAGCGCGTCCCCATCGCCATGCTGGCGATATGGCTGGGCGAATAGTCGGGATACATCTTGCGATAGGCCTCGACCGCTGCCGCGCCGCCCGGCCCGGTCATGCCGGCCATCGCCGTCATCGTCGCTTCGTCGATCTTGCCGAACCAGGGCTGTGCAGCAAGAAACATCGTCATCTCGGTCTTGTTGTAACCGATCAGCAGCGGAATATCGCGCGACTGCGCCGGTGCGCCTGCCATGAACGGATCGCGCGGAACGATCGTGCCGTCGGCAATCGGCTGGAACTGCGGCCCGCGACCCGTTTCAGAGCCAGCAGGCGTTGCCTTGCGGACGGCCTCGACGAGCTGATCCGCGCGGATGGCCTGCAACTGCTCCACCGTCTCGACGCCTGCCTGCTTCAGGATCGCAGCCGCATAATCGGCGGCCTCGTTCGGCTTTCCGCTGATGACACCGGGGCCGGATTGCACCACCGCCTTGTGAAACAGCCCGGCCGCCGCAGGCATGGCCATCAGATGGCTCACCTTGGAACCTCCGCCCGATTCGCCCATGATCGTGACATTGCCGGGATCGCCGCCAAATGCGGCAATATTGTCGCGCACCCATTCGAGCGAGCGGATCAGATCGAGATTGCCGACATTGCCGCTTTCGGCGAACTCCGCTCCGAACATGGGAGCGAGATTGAGATAGCCGAAGGCGTTGAGGCGATGGTTGACGGTCACCACCACGACATCGCCCTTATGTGCCAGATTGCGGCCATTATAGGCGGGCCAGTTGCCCGATCCGTACGCATAGCCCCCGCCATGGAACCACACCATCACCGGGCGCTTGCCCTTGGTTGCATCGGGCGTCCAGACATTCAGGAACAGACAGTCCTCGTTGTCGGTCTTCGCCTCGGTGGCAGTGGGGAAGATCGTCTGGATTTGCCGGGTGAGCGCCGATTCATTGGGCCCGCTGGTCGAATATAGCTGCATGCAGGGTGCGCCCGGGCCGGTGGCATCGGCAATGCCGCTCCATGCAGCAGCCGGCTCGGGACGCTTGAAGCGCCGTTCGCCCAGCGGCGGCGCGGCATAGCGGATGCCGAGAAAGGCATCGACCCCTGCCTGCTTGACGCCCTGCACCTTGCCCTTGTCCGTCTGGACGACGGGGGTTGCAGTCTGCGCCAGCAATGGAGCGGGCAACGCGCTGGCCAGCAGGCCCGCAAACACGATCGTGCAATCCAAACGCATCATGAGGAATAGCTCCCTGTTGAAAAATGGGGCGGATGACCCAAGCCAACCGCCCCAGATGGAGTTTGCAAGCGACCGGATGCATGGCCGCTGCCCACTCTTTGGCAAGACTAGAAGCGTACCCTGGTGCTCAGTCGGAACGTGCGGCCCAGCGCGCTGCCGATGAACGGATCGTAGCTGTATTCCAGCCGCGCCGCCGGAGGGTCGGTGTCGAAGATGTTCTCGACGCCCGCCGTGATCTGCAGGTCGAGCCCGCCCGTTTCGACATCCGCAGACACCAACAGGTCGTGCTGGTCATAGCTGCCGATCCGCCGGCCGAAATCGGTGGGGCCGAATTCCGGCGTCGTGGCGCAGGGCAGGTTCGGCTGGCAGCGGTTGTCGGTGACACCGTCGATATACAGCATGTTGTATGTCGCCGTGAATGCACCGAAGCCCAGCGAGGCAAAGGCATTTGCGCGCCATTTCGAAACCGTGCCGGGCGCGCGATCATAGTTGGAAAAGCCCGCTGCGTCATATCCGGGGCTGAAGGTCAGGCCTTCGAAGGTGAAGTCCGAGAAGGTGTATTCGAGGACATGCGTGGCGTTGATGCCGACATCCAGCTTCACGCCGCCCAGTTCACCGTTGTAGTTGAGGCCGAAATCAAGGCCGCTGATCTTTGAATCCGGCCCGTTGACCGTCGTTCGGCGGATGCGCGCGATGTCGAGGCCGATGGTGTTGGCATTGCAGACCCCACCTTCGAACACCACGAACTGCACGAACGGGCTGGCACAGTTGACCGGCTGCTGGCCGTCGCTGCGCCCCGGCGCAACCAGCGCCGCGATCGCCTGCACCGGACGCTCGGTGAAGCGGCCCTCGAACTCATAGGTCCAGTAATCGACCGTGAACGAAAAGCCGCCCGCATTGA
>CAXRCQ010000338.1:0-6181 GCA_964228845.1 Blastomonas sp. | reverse complement strand
ACGGTATCGTCGAACGCCTGCTTGGTCAGCCCCGCCTTCACCGCGATCGCCGCTGCCTGGAGGATCTCGGGCGAATCCGGCCCAATCATGTGCAGGCCCAGGATCTTGCCCGAAGGTTCCTCGGTGATCAGCTTGTAGAGGCCACGCTCGGCGCGGTGCGCGAAGACGTTGCGCATCGGGCGGAAATCGGCCGAATAGACGCGGATATTGCCATAGCGATTGCGCGCCTCGCCCTCGGTCCGGCACACCGACGCGATCGGCGGCTGCGAGAACACGGCGGTGGGGATACAGTTGTAATCGACGGTCTTGGGCGTGCCGCCGAACACGGTATCGGCAAAGGCCTGGCCCTCGCGGATCGCCACCGGGGTCAGCTGCACCCGGTTGGTGACATCGCCCACCGCATAGATGCTGTCGCACGCCGTCTTGCTGTATTCGTCGACGGGAATTGCGCCCTGGTCATCGGTCTCGATACCGACCTGCTCCAGCCCCAGCCCTTCGACCTTCGGCACACGGCCCGTCGCCATCATCACGATATCGGTGTTGATCGGGTCGTGCCCCTTGAGGAACACGTCGAGCGTGCCGTCCTCGCGCTTCTCGATCTTCTCGAACGGGGCCTTGAACTTGAACTCGATGCCCTTGGTCATCGATATCTGCAGCAGGCGATCTCGCAGGGACTCATCATAGCCACGAAGGATCTGATCCCCCCGATTGACGATCGTGACCTTGCAGCCCAGACCGTTGAGGATGCCGGCGAACTCGTTGGCGATATAGCCCCCGCCCGCGATCACCGCACGGCGCGGCAGCTCATCGAGATGGAACATCTCGTTCGAGGTCAGGCAGTGTTCCGACCCCGGAAACTCGGGCACATAGGGCCGCGCACCGACCGCGATCAGGATGTATTTCGCGCTGATTTCCTGCCCGCTCGCCAGCTTGACGACATGCGGCGCGATGATCTCTGCGCGCTCCTCGATGATCGTGACATTGTGGTTGCTAAGCGTCGACTTGTAGGCCGCATTGAGCCGGTCGACATCGCCGAGCACGCGGTCGCGCAGCACCTGCCAGCTGAACTTGGTCCCCTCGATCTCCCAGCCGTAATTCTGCGCGTCTTCCAGATCCTCGGCGAAATGCGATCCATAGACGAGCAGCTTCTTGGGTACGCAGCCGCGGATGACGCAGGTTCCACCGACGCGATATTCCTCGGCCACAGCGACCTTGGCACCATAGGACGAGGCGATGCGCGAGGCGCGCACCCCGCCCGAGCCTGCTCCGATGACGAACAGGTCGTAATCAAACTCACTCATGCACACAAACTCCTGGGATCGTGCCCCTCAAAGCCCCGCCGCCTCGATCAGCGCAGCGGTGGAAGGGTCGAAATCGCCGGACTGGCGGTTGCCCATGGATTTGGCGATTTCCTTGCCCAGTTCAACACCGAACTGGTCAAAAGGATTGATCCCCAGCAGCATCGCATTGGCAAAGGTGCGGTGTTCATAGAAGGCGATCAGCGCGCCGAGGCTCGCTGGATCGACATTGTCGAGCAGGATCGTCATCGACGGCCGGTCGCCGGGATAGCTGCGCTGCGGGTCGTCGCTTTCCTTGCCCTGCATCAGCGCCGCGCCTTGCGCGAAGCAGTTGGTGAGCAGCGCGCGGTGATGCGCCTCGTCGAATTCATGCACCGATAGGCGCGAGGCGATGAACTCGACCGGCACCAGATGCGTGCCCTGGTGCAGCAGCTGGAACACGGCATGCTGGGCGTCGGTGCCGACCCCGCCCCAGGTGATCGGCGCGCTCGGACGGCCGAGCGGGGATCCGTCGCGGCGCACGCCCTTGCCGTTGCTCTCCATCTCGAGTTGCTGGAGGTAATCGGGCAGCAGCCGCAGCCGCTCGTCATAGGCGAAGACCGCGCGCGTCTGGCAGGCGCGAACCTGCGCGTAATACAGGTCGGCAAAGGCGGCGAGCACCGGCATGTTGGCGGCGAGCGGTGCCGTCGCGAAATGCTTGTCCATCGCCAGCGCCCCGGCGCGGAACTCGGCAAAGCCCTGGTTGCCCAGCGCCATCGCGACCGGAAAGCCGATGCTCGACCAGACCGAATAGCGACCGCCCACCGTCTCGGAGAAAGGCAGGATGCGGGTCTCGTCGATGCCGAATTCCATCGCCTTCTCGGGCGCAGCGGTCAGCGCGACGAGCTGGCCATAGGGGTCTTCCACGCCGCCCCCGCGCAGCCATTCGATTGCGCTGTTGGCATTCATCAGCGTTTCGGTGGTGGTGAAGGTCTTCGACGCGATCGCCACCAGCGTCTTTGCGGGATCGAATTTGTCCACCGCCTCGGACAGCGCCTCGCCATCGACATTGGCGACCACCGCAACCTCGTAACGGTCGCTGTCGCGGCACAGCGCATCGATGATCAGCTTCGGCCCCAGCGCCGATCCCCCGATACCGATATGCAGCACATGCTTGATCTCGCCGAACACGCCCTGGTCAATCGCTTCGACCAGCGCCGCCATCCGCTCGTGCAGCCGCTGCGCGCTCTCGATCGAATCCTCGGCTCCCATGCCGCGCTCCGCGGGATGCTCGGCGGCGCGATCCTCGCTGGTGTTGATCTTCGCGCCTGAAAGGAACTGGTCGCGCATGCCCGCCAGGTGCATCGCCCCGGCCAGCGCCTCGAACTGCGCAATCAGTGCGGCATCGAGATGCGTCTTGGAGAAATCGAACAGAATGTCCGTCCCGCCAACGGGAATGCGGTGCGAGAGCTTGTCGACCCGCGCAGGATCGCCTTCGAACAGCGCTGAAAGCGTCGGGCGGGGCATTTCTGCAATCGTTTGCCAGATAGCATCGGCATTGATGGACATGGATAACCTTTCAGGCTGCGTTAGCGTGGCCGGGGTTTAGCGAGCCTGACCTTGCTTGGCGAGAGGCTTTGCCGCCGCGCGATGGGGCTTGACGCCGCACAACCGGGTCATCAAAGGGGAAAAATGACCGAAACCGCCGCCACATCGCCCAAGCCCAAGTCGGAAACGGCGGACTTTCTTCAATTTCTGGTCAAGCTGGCGATCTTCTTCTTCATCCTGCGCAGCTTCATCGTCTCGCCGTTCAATATCCCGTCGGAATCGATGCAGCCGCGCCTCGTGGTCGGCGACTATCTGCTCGTGTCGAAATGGTCCTATGGCTATTCGCGCTACAGCCTGCCGTTCAACCTGCCGCTGATCCCGGGACGCATCTTCGCGAGCCAGCCCGAGCGTGGTGATGTCGTCGTGTTCAAGGCCCCGCCGGGCGCGAGCGCAGACTATATCAAACGCGTGATCGGCCTGCCCGGCGACACCATCCAGATGCGCGATGGCGTCGTTTGGCTCAACGGCAAGCCGATCGAGAAGAAGCGCATTGCCGATTTCGTCATCCCGGTCTCGCCCAACACACGCTGCTACGATCGCAGCTTCGAGCTGCCGCAGCCGGATGGCAGCGCCGTGTGCAGCTATCCGCGCTTCCAGGAAACGCTGCCCAACGGCAAGAGCTACAATGTGCTCGACCTGATCGACGCGCCGCGCGACACCACCGAGGCGATCATTGTTCCCGAAGGCCATATGTTCCTGATGGGCGACAATCGCGACAACAGCCTCGACAGCCGCTTCCCTGCGGTCGAAGGCCAGGGCATCGGCATCGTTCCGCAGAAATATCTGGTCGGCCGCGCGCTGGTCACGGTGTTCTCGACCGACGGTTCGGCGAGCTGGTTCCTGCCGTGGACCTGGTTCACAGCCGCGCGCTGGGATCGTATCGGGGAAGGCTTTTGAGCGCTGAGGTCAATCTCGCTGCGCTGCTGCCCATTATCGACCATCAGCCGCGCCAGCCTGCCCTGTTCGCCCAGGCGCTGACCCATGGCAGCACCGGCATCACGCCCGATTACCAGCGCCTCGAGTTTCTCGGCGACCGGGTGCTTGGCATGGTCGTGGCCGATCTCTTGTACACGCGCTTCCCCAAGGCGGCGGAAGGGCAGATGTCGGCCTTTCTCAACCGGCTGGTTTCGCGCGAGAGCTGCGCCGAGATCGCACGAGCCTGCAATCTCGGCCCGCTGATCCGGCTGGGCAAGCAGGCGCGCGACGATGGCGGCGCGGGCAGCACCAACATTCTGGGCGACGTCGTCGAGGCGCTGATCGGCGCGCTCTATATCGACGGCGGGATGGATACGGCTCGAGCCTTTGTCGAGCGGCACTGGGCCGACCGGCTGAGCGCGATCAGCGAGGCACCGCGCCATCCCAAGTCCGAGCTGCAGGAATGGGCCGCCGCGCGCAACCGCAAGACCCCGGTCTACACGCTGCTGCGCAAGTCCGGCCCGGACCATGATCTGCGCTTCACCGTACAGGTAGAGATCAAGGGGCTGGGTGTCGCCGAGGCGACCGGAACCAGCAAGCAGGAGGCCGAGACGCTGGCCGCAAAACAGTTTCTCGCGGAGCATGGACGATGACCGAAGATATGAACCCCTCCCGCTGCGGCCTGGTCGCGGTGCTCGGCGCGCCCAATGCGGGCAAGTCGACCCTGGTCAACCAGCTCGTCGGGCAGAAGGTCGCGATCACCAGCCCCAAGGCGCAGACCACGCGCACCCGGTTGCTCGGCATCGCGCTGGCGGGGCCGGCGCAGATCATGCTGGTCGATACGCCCGGTATCTTCGATCCCGACCGGCGCTTTGATCGTGCGATGGTCAACGCCGCCTGGGAGGGATCGGACGGGGCGGACGTGATCGCTCTGGTCGTCGATGCCAAGGCCAAGCGCTCCGACCGGCTCGAACGGCTGGTCGAACAGGTCGCCATGCGCCCCGAGCGCAAGATCCTCGTGCTCAACAAGGTCGATATCGCCGCCAAGGATAAGCTGCTGGTGCAGGCGCAGCATCTGCACGCGGCGGGCGGGTTCGACGAGGTGTTCTTCATCAGCGCACTGACTGGCGATGGCGTCGAGGAGCTCAAGGCCTGGCTCGCCGCCGCGATGCCCGAGGGCCAGTGGCATTTCCCCGAAGACCAGGGATCCGATGCCAGCGAACGTCTTCTCGCCACCGAGATCACGCGCGAGCAGCTGTGCAATCAGCTCCATGCCGAACTGCCTTATGCGAGCGCGGTGGTGCCGGAGAAATACATCACCCGCAAGGACGGCTCGATCGAAATTCACCAGCAGATCCTCGTCGCGCGCGATACCCAGCGAGCGATCGTGCTCGGCAAGGGCGGCGCGCGGATCAAGGAAATCGGCGAACGCGCGCGGGCCGAACTATCCAAGGTGCTGGGTGTCAACGTCCATCTGTTCCTGCACGTCAAGGTGCAGGAAGGCTGGGACGAGGATCGTGAAATCTACGAGACGATCGGCCTGGGCTGGGTGAAGTAACCAAGGCTATACGTCCGCGTCCGCACTCCCTATCTGGGAGGGCACCATGACTCGCGCCCGCGTCCTTCTTTTCAACTCGGCGGTCGGCCCGTTCGACTATAGCGTGCCCGCTGGCATGGACCTGCCGACAGGCAGCGTCGTGCAGGTGCCGCTGGGCCCGCGCCGGATCGACGGGATCGTCTGGGATGCGGGCGCTTTCGGCGCGGAGGAGATCGAGGCGAGCCGCTTGCGCCCGGTGCTGGCGCGCTACGACATGCCGCCGCTGTCGCAGCCGCTGCGCCGCTTGATCGAATGGACCGCGGATTATTATCTCGCCAGCCCTGCAGCTGTTGCGCGCATGGCGCTGCCGAGCGGATCGCTGCTCGGGCCGGGGCGGTCGATCACCGAATACCGGCTGACCGGCGAGCCCCCTGCCCGCATGACGCCGCAGCGTCAGCAGGTCTATGACAGGCTGGGTGGTGAACAGGCGACGGTGCGCGAGCTCGCCGCACTGGCGGAGGTGTCCGAAGGGGTGATCCGCTCGCTGGTGACCGCAGGCGCGTTCGAGGCGGTCGACGTGCCGACCGATCGCCCCTGGCCGCGCCCCGATCCCGATTTCATTTCTCCCGCGCTCAACGACGAGCAGCAGGAGGCAGCCGATCGGCTCGCCCAGGCGGTGCGCGATGCCGAGCCCGTGCCCTTCCTGCTCGATGGCGTCACCGGATCGGGCAAGACCGAGGTCTATTTCGAGGCGGTGGCCGAGGCGCTGCGTCAGGGACGCCAGACGCTGCTGCTGCTGCCCGAGATCGCGCTGACCCAGCCCTTCCTCACCCGCATCGAGGCG
>CAXRCQ010000337.1:0-5456 GCA_964228845.1 Blastomonas sp. | reverse complement strand
CTGCCGATTGCCGAGGCGACCGCGATCGGGTTCATGGTTCCCATCGTTGCGACGCTGCTTTCGATCGTTCTGTTGCATGAATCGGTGGGCGTGCATCGCTGGACTGCGATCGCAGCGGGCCTCGCCGGGGTACTGATCGTCGTCCAGCCGGGTGACGGGCATATTCCGATGCTCGGCGCGCTGGTTTCGCTTGGGGGTGTCGCGGTGACGGCCTTTGTCAGCATCATCATCCGCAAGCTCGGCGAAACCGAAGCGCCGGTGACAACCATGTTCTGGTTTTCGCTGAGCTCGATGGTGCCGCTCGGCATCGCGATGCTGTTCGCGGGCCAGATGCACGATGCGCAGACCTGGGGCATCATTGCGCTGATGGGGCTGTTCGGCGCGGGCGCACAGCTCGGCATCACATGGTCGCTTAGGCTTGCGCCGGTCTCCGTCGTGCTGCCGATGGACTATTCGAGCCTCATCTGGGCGGCATTGCTCGGCTACTTCATCTGGGAAAGATGGCCGGTGCCCGCAACCTGGATCGGGGCACCGCTCATCATCGGCTCAGGGCTGTACATCGCGCTGCGCGAAAACCGCCTGGCAAAACTGGCTGCTCAGGCGACCGCCCGGTCCCGCCCTTCCCAATAAGGCGCGCGCAATTCGCGCCGCAGGATCTTGCCCGTGGCATTGCGCGGCATTTCCGGGATCACATCGACGCTCTTGGGGGACTTGAACGGGGCGATGCGTTCACGCGCCCATGCTATGACCGAGGCGGGATCGACTTCATGCCCCGGCTTGGGGACGACCACCGCTTTTACCGCCTCGCCCCATTTCTCGTCGGGAATGCCGATGACCGCGACCTCGAGCACGTCGGGATGGCCGAAGATCGCATTCTCGACCTCGGCAGGATAGACATTCTCGCCGCCCGAGATGATCATGTCCTTCACCCGGTCCTGGATATAGACATAGCCGTCATCGTCCATGTACGCGGCATCGCCGGTACGCAGCCAGCCATCACCGTCCACCGTCTCGCGCGTCTTGGCGTCGTTCCGCCAGTAACCGGTCATGTTGAGCGGCGAGCGCGTGGCGATTTCGCCGATCGTGCCATTCGGCACCGGATTGCCCGCGCCGTCGATGATGCGGATCTCGACCCCCGGAAGCGCCTTTCCGGCAGAGCGCATCCGCTGATTGCCATTGGGGTCATGGTCCTCGGGCGGCAGCGCGCAGAAAGTGCCGGTCGTTTCGGTCATGCCATATTGCTGGCAGAATTCCGCACCCATCACGTGCATGCACTGGCGCAGCAGCTCGAGCGGGATCGGTGCAGCACCGTACATGACGAGCTTGAGCCGCGACCAGTCGGTCCTCGCGGCGCGCGGATGATTGACCACCATCTGCAGCGCGGTCGGTACCAGGAACATGTGCGTGACTCCGTCGCTCACGCAATCGAGCACCGCATCGGGCGAGAACTCGGCGCGGATCACCGCGCGGCAGCCATTGTAGAAGGCGATGGTGCCGACCCCCGAGCCGGCAATATGCGCCACCGGCATGATGACGAGCATCGAGTCCTCGCTGCCGACCTTGTACCAGTCGACATCCGATGCCTCGATGATCGGGCGCAGCCCGAACATGTTGCGGTTGCACAGAACGGCCCCCTTGGGATGCCCGGTGGTGCCCGAGGTGTACAGTTGCAGCACCCCGCGTTCGGGATCGACCTGTGGTAGCGCGGCGTCGCCCTGTTCGGCCGCCCAGGCATCGAGCGACTGCAGGCCCGAGGCGTCCCTCTCGGCGTCGATCAGCAGGGTCTTCAAGCTGTCCAGCCCCTCGGCCGCCGCTTTGGCGGTCTCGGCGGAAAAGGGCTGGCAGACGAGCAGCGCCGCCTCGGTATCGGCAAGGATATAGCGCACCTCGGGCACCGCGAGCCGCCAGCCCACCGGCACCATGGCGAGGCCAGCGCGGCTCGCGGCGATCAGCAGCGTGAAATAGAGGCTCGCATTCTTGCCGAGCCAGGCGATCCGATTGCCCGGTTCCAGCCCGGCGGCAACAAAGGCGCGGGCATAGCGGTCGGCCAATCGGTCGAGCTCGCGATAGCTGATGCGGGTGATGCCATCGTCCATCGCGATGGCCTCGGGGCGCTCCTCGGCCCAGTAGCGGATGGTGGAACCCAAGTCGGTACGCGCATTGGTGGCGGTGGCCAGCATCTCTCTCTCCCACAGGTTCAGCAGGCGGGCGGACCTTTGCGGCCCTGCCCTGACCTGCGCAGGCTAGGCAGAAAGGCAGCGGCTTGACAATAGATTTGCGTCAGGCGCGGCGATAGACCAGCGACAGGTTGTTCGCGGGCATCTCGATCAGGTCGGTGCGGACGAAGCCCTGGTCGGCAGCGGCGGCATCCAGATCGGCGACATCGCGAAGGCCCCAGGCCGGGTTGCGCGCCTTGAGCGAGGCATCGAAGGCGAGGTTGCTCTCCGCTGTCAGGACGTCATGACGCGCAAACGGCCCGTAGAGATAGATCGGCGCGCCCAGCGGCAGCAGCGCGGCGACGTGACGGAACAACGCCAGCGTCGCGCTCCACGGGCTGATATGCACCATGTTGATGCACAGGACTGCATCAGCCTGCGTTAGAGGCCATTCAGACTGTTCGACATCGATCAGCACCGGAGGCAGGACATTGGCAGTGTCGGCATCCGCCATCCAGGCTGCGATCGAGCGCAAGGCCGAGGGCTCGCAATCGCTCGGCTGCCATTGCAGGTGCGGAAAGGCCTGCGCGAAATGCACGATATGCTCGCCGCTGCCGCTTGCGATTTCGAGCACCCGTCCGCTTGCCGGGAGAATGTCGCGCAGCACTTCGGTTATGGCATCGCGGTTACGCAGCGTTGCGGGGGCATGCCGGCGGGCTTCGCCGCCCGCCTCGTCGATCAGCCAGGGCTTGGGTTCGGTCATCATGCCATCATGGCGCGAAGCGAGGCTCGGGGCAATCGCGCGACTTGCGTCGGCCGCTGGGAAGCGCCAGTCTGGCTTGCATGGATGACGAACCACCCCAGTTGCCGCGCATCGATCCGAGCATCGCGCCCGCCGTCGGCTTTCCGCCGCCGCTGGTGTATCTCGGCTTCCTGTTGCTCGGCTTGTTGGTCGATGACGTCATGCAGCTGCCGCCGATCCCGATGGGCCGAGCGCTCGAATGGCCGGGCTTCGGCCTGATGGTCGCGGGAATCGGGCTGATCATCGTCTCGCTGGGCATGTTCAGCGCCTATGGGGAAGATCCGGAGCCCTGGACACCCAGCCAGGCCATCATCGCGCGTGGCCCCTATCGGCACAGCCGCAACCCGATGTATCTTGGCATGCTGATGATCCAGCTCGGCTATGCGCTCTGGGACGCCAGCATGGGCGTGCTCGCCTTCGTTCCGGTAGCGTTCATCGCCATCGACCGCGCGGTAATTGCCAAGGAAGAGAGCTATCTGCGCCGCAAATTTGGCAAGGCGTTCGAGGATTATTGCGCGCGCGTGCGCCGCTGGATCTGACGAAAAGCCCGCCCGGTGCGAAACCGGGCGGGCAGTCCGAAGGGATCACTCTGCGGCTTCGGCCTGTTCGACAACCGGCTCGGTCCAGACCAGCACCGGCTTGCGTGCGGCCTGGGTCTCGTCGAGACGGCGGCGCGGCGCGAAATGCGGCGCGCTGTGCAGCGACGGATCGCCCTGCTTCGCGCGCAGCGCCACCGAGCGGAATGCGCCGATGAACTGGTCGAGCGCGGTCTTGCTCTCGGTCTCGGTCGGTTCGACGAGCATCGCGCCGTGGACCACCAGCGGGAAATAGACCGTCATCGGGTGGAAGCCCTCGTCGATCAGCCCCTTGGCGATATCGAGCGTCGAGAAGCCCTCGGCCAGGCCATTGTCCGAGAAAAGCGCCTCGTGCATGCACGGCCCTGCCGCAGCGAACGGCGCGTCGAGCACGTCCTCGAGCGAACGCAGCACATAATTGGCGTTGAGCACCGCATCCTCGGCGACCTGGAGCAGGCCGTCGGCACCATGGCTGAGGATATAGGTCAGCGCGCGGGTGAACATGCCCATCTGGCCATGGAAGGCGACCATGCGGCCGAAGCTGGAGGCATGATGATCCTCCATGCTCTCCTCCTCGATCAGCGCGAGCTTGCCGTCACCGGTACGCTCGACGAACGGCAGCGGTGCGAACGGCGCCAGCGCTTCGGAAAAGACCACCGGGCCCGAGCCGGGTCCGCCGCCGCCATGCGGGGTGGAGAAGGTCTTGTGCAGGTTGATGTGCATCGCATCGACGCCCAGATCGCCCGGGCGCACCTTGCCGACCACCGCGTTGAAGTTCGCGCCGTCGCAATAGACGAAGCCGCCTGCCTCATGCACCGCGTCCGAGATGGTCTTGAGATCGCGTTCGAACAGACCGCAGGTATTGGGGTTGGTGATCATCACGCCAGCGACATCGGGGCCGAGCCGGGCCTTCAGCGCATCGACATCGACGCGGCCGTCGGGCTTGGCGGGAATATCCTCGACCTGATAGCCCACGAACGCCGCGGTCGCCGGGTTGGTGCCGTGTGCGCTCTCGGGCACCAGGATCACCGAACGCTTGTCACCGCGCGCCTCGAGCGCCGAGCGGATCGCAAGGATGCCGCACAGCTCGCCATGCGCGCCCGCCTTGGGCGACATGGCGACTCCCGCCATGCCGGTCAGCTTGACCAGCCAGTCGCCCAGCTCGTCGATGACCGCCAGCGCGCCCTGGACCGTATGGATCGGCTGGAGCGGGTGAATGTCAGCGAAACCGGGAAGCCGCGCCATCTTCTCGTTCAGGCGCGGGTTGTGCTTCATCGTGCACGATCCGAGCGGGAACAGGCCGAGATCGATGGCATAGTTCTGGCGGCTGAGCCGCGTGTAATGACGCACCGTCTCCTGTTCCGACAGACCGGGCAGGCCGATGGCCGACTTGCGCTCCAGTCCGCCGAGGCGCGATGCGACCTTCGGGACTTCGGGCAGGTCGACGCCGGTGCGATCCGACCCGCCGATCTCGAAGATCAGCGCTTCCTCGAGCATCAGCGCGCGGTTGCCGGTGCTGGTCGCCATTGCCGATACTGCACCGGATTCTTCCGCCGGACGAGTCGGGCGGCCCTGATTGTTCATGCTCATGCCAGCAGCTCCTCAAGGTTCGTGGCAAAGGCTTCGATATCTTCGATCGTCGCGGTTTCGGTGACGGCGACGACCAGACCGTTGGAAAGGTCCGACTCTTCGGGATAGAGTCGCCCAAGCGAGACGCCGCCCAGGATCTTGCGATCGGCCAGCGCGCGCACGATCGCACGAGCATCCTTGGGAAGTACCAGCGTGAACTCGTTGAAAAAGCTGGTGTTGAGCAGCTCGACGCCAGCTATCTTCTCCAACCGCTCGGCGGCGGTCACCGCCATCGCGTGATTGACCTCCGCCAGGCCGCGCAAGCCCTTTTCGCCAAGCAGCGTCATGTGGATG
>CAXRCQ010000336.1:0-4256 GCA_964228845.1 Blastomonas sp. | reverse complement strand
CGATCTGCATCTCTGGCAGGTCGGGACCGGGCATCTGGCGCTGATCGTCTCGCTCGCGACCCATTTCCCGCGTCCGCCGTCGCATTATCGCGCGCTGCTGGGCGACCTGCCGGCGCTGTCGCATTGCACGTTCGAGATCATTCCGTGCGAGGACCAGCGCTGTTCGCCCGCCCAGCCATGACAGAGCGGCTTTTCGACCACGCGCATCGATGCTAAGCGCGCCGCCATCATGAGCCAATATTCCTCCGATCTGCTGCAGCTGCTCGATGCGCGCGGCTATATCCACCAGCTGACCGATGCAGCCGCGCTCGATGCGCTGGCGACGAAGCAGGTCGTGCCGGGATATATCGGCTTCGATCCGACCGCGTCTTCGCTGCATGTCGGATCGCTGGTGCAGATCATGCTGCTGCGTCGACTGCAGCAGACCGGCCACAAGCCGATCGTCGTGATGGGCGGCGGCACCGGCAAGATCGGCGATCCCAGCTTCAAGGACGAAGCGCGGCGGCTGCTGACCACCGACACGATCGCGTCGAATGTCGCGTCGATCAAGCGCGTGTTCGAACGCTTCCTGACCTTCGGCGACGGCCCGACCGACGCGATCATGGTCGACAATGCCGAATGGCTCGACAAGCTGGAATACATCCCCTTCCTGCGCGATATCGGCCAGCATTTCTCGATCAACCGGATGCTGAGCTTCGACTCGGTGAAGCTCCGGCTCGACCGCGAGCAGTCGCTGAGCTTTCTCGAGTTCAACTACATGATCCTCCAGGCCTATGATTTCCTGGAACTGTCGCGCCGCGTCGGCTGCCGCTTGCAGATGGGCGGGTCAGATCAATGGGGGAATATCGTTAACGGCATCGAGCTTGCGCGCCGTGTCGACGGGACCGAAGTCTATGGCGTCACCACGCCGCTGATCACGCTGGCAGACGGCGGCAAGATGGGCAAGACCGAGAAAGGCGCGGTCTGGCTGAACGAGGACGCGCTGCCGGCTTATGATTACTGGCAGTTCTGGCGCAACACGCAGGATGCCGATGTCGGCAGGTTCCTTCGCCTGTTCACCGATCTGCCGCTGGGCGAGATCGCGCGCCTCGAAGCGCTGCAAGGCTCGGAGATCAACGAGGCCAAGAAGGTGCTCGCCGATGCGGCCACCGCCATGTGCCGGGGTGCCGAGGCGGCGCAAGCTGCAGCGGAAACCGCGCGCGCGACCTTCGAACAGGGCCAGGCGGGCGGCGATCTGCCCAGCATCCGCGTGTCGCCCGAAGGGCTTTCGATCGTCCAGGCGAGTACCGCTCTGGGCTTCACAGCGTCGAACAAGGAAGCCAAGCGCAAGATCGAGGAAGGTGCCGTCAGGGTAAATGGCGAAAAGGTTCAAGGCTTTGATTTTATGGTTAAGGCCGGTGACAAGGTGAGCCTGGGCCAGAAGAAACACGGATTGGTGCTCGCCGAAGATTGATCTACGGTTATGCAAGTAACCGGTCGCAGCATTTACACTTTGTTGGTAAATTTGCTCGAAGGTGACCTTCAGCAAACATGCTTCAACGGGTGGGAAATATGTCCAGAGGTGCGAAACTAGCCGTGGTCGAGAAACGCCAGGCGGCGCGTCACGTCGTCAGTCATCCGACGATTGCCGAGCACCGACATCTGGGTGATATCAAGACGCATATCGTCAACATTTCCGCCAATGGCTTCATGACTGAAGGCGACATGCCGCTGGCCAAGGGCGAACGCATTACCGTGCGCCTGCCGGTGATCGGGCGCATCGAGGCGCACCTGATCTGGTCGCTCGGCGGACGCAGCGGCTTCCAGCTCGAACGCGTGATCCGCCTCAACGAATTCAACCAGATGATCGATCAGCTGGGTTCCAGCCCGCCGCCGTTCGGACGGCGCTAAGGCCTCACCCTCCCCTGAGCAGCTTGGCACCGTAATCGCGCTCGAACAGATAGAGTGCGGTGCGCGCCGCCTGACCGCGCTCGCTGTCGAGCCCGCCATCGCGATCCATCAGCAGCCGGGCATCGTCCGATGCGGTGCCGATCAGGCGCTGCACCTGTTCGGGGCTGGCGATGCGAAAGGCGCTGTCGCCCGATTGCCGCGTGCCGAGCAGCTCGCCGCCGCCGCGCAGCCGCAGATCCTCCTCGGCGATGTGAAAGCCGTCCTGGCTCGAGCGCATCAGCGCCAGCCGCGCCCGCGCCGTCTCGCTCAGCGCTGAGCCGCGCAGCAATACGCACACCGATTTCTGGTCGCCCCGCCCCACCCGGCCGCGCAGCTGGTGCAATTGCGCGAGACCGAAGCGCTCCGCCGCCTCGATGATCATCAGCGTTGCATTGGGCACATCGACCCCGACCTCGATCACCGTGGTCGCGACCAGCAGCGCGGTCCTGCCGCTGGCGAAATCCGCCATCATCGCATCCTTGCGCTCGACCGGCATCTGGCCGTGCACCAGCGACACCTGGCCCGGAAAGCGCTCGGCGAGCTGCGCCGCGCGCGTCTCGGCGGCGGCAAGGTCACTGGTCTCGCTGTCCATCACCAGCGGGCACACCCAATAGGCCTGGCCGCCCCGCTCGATATGCCGGGCAAGACCATCGACGATCTCGGACAGGCGATCGTCGGCGATGACGCGCGTCTCGATCGGCTGGCGCCCAGGCGGCAGCTCGTCGAGCCGCGACACGTCCATCTCGCCATAATGGCTGAGCGTCAGCGTCCGCGGGATCGGGGTGGCGGTCATCGCCAGCAGATGCGGCGTCGCCCTGCCCTTTTCCTGCAGCATAAGCCGCTGCGACACGCCGAACTTGTGCTGCTCGTCGATCACCGCCAGCGCGAGATTGCGATAGCGCACCGCGTCCTGGAACAGCGCATGCGTGCCGATGACGATCTGGATCGACCCGTCGGCGAGCCCCATCAGCGTCGCTTCACGCGCGCGCCCCTTGTCGCGCCCGGTGAGCACCGCGATGCTGACCGGCAGGCCTGACAGCATCCGCGAGATGGTGTCGAAATGCTGGCGCGCGAGAATCTCGGTGGGCGCTAACAAGGCCGCCTGCCCGCCGCACTCGACCGCGTTCAGCATTGCCATCACCGCGACCAGCGTTTTCCCTGCGCCGACATCGCCCTGGAGCAGCCGCAGCATCGGCACCGGCTGCGCCATGTCGCCGTTGATCTCCTCGATCGTCCGCCGCTGCGCCCCGGTCAGCGCGAAAGGCAGCTTGAGCGCATCGCGCAGGTGCCCGTCGCCTTGCAGCGCGACGCCCTTGCGCTTGCGGTTGCTCTGCCGGATCAGCGCGAAGGCGAGCGGGTTGGCGAAAATCTCGTCATAGGCGAGCCGCTCGCGGGGCTTTTCGTCCATTCCCTGATGCGCGGCGGCGAGCGCTTGGTGCCAGTTGGGCCAGCCCTCGCGCGCCTTGAGCGTCGGTTCGATCCATTCGGGCAGCGGTGGCAGCAGCGCCAGCGCCTGCGCCGCCAGTGAAGCGACGCGCTTCTGCCCCAGACCTTCGGCGAGCGGATAGACGGGTTCCGCCTCGCCGATCTGGTCGGCCTGACCCGGCTCCACCACATGATCGGGATGGACGATCTGCCAGGCCTCGCCCCAGATCTCGAGCTTGCCCGCCGCCAGCCGGGTCTCGCCCAGCGGCCAGAGCTTCTTCGCCCAACCCGGATTGCCGCCGAAATACACGAGGCTGATATGGTTGCCGATGGAGTCCTCGGCGATAACCCGCGTCGGCCCGCGTCCGGGGCTGGAGCGATAGCCGGTCGCGGTGAGCGCAATGATGATCTGCTCGCCCGTGCCCGCCTGATCGGCATTGTCGACGCGCCGCCTGCGGATGAAGCCGGTGGGCAGATGATAGGCCATGTCCTTGACCCGCGAAATGCCCAGCCGCGCGAACGGCTTCTGCAAGCTGACGCCGACGCCTTTCAGGCTCTCGATCTCGGCGAATGCGGGGTTGAGTATCTCGGGGCGCATGGCTATCGCAAAAAGTGCAGGCAGTTGAATGCGCTGCTGGCTGGATTCCTGTCCCCCCGTCTTAGGCAGGCCCGGCCCACCCCGCAAGCAAAGGAACTTCTGGCATGGACCGCGAAACCCGATTGCGCCGCCTGGCTTTCCGCGCCTGGCACCGGGGCACGCGCGAGGCGGATTACATGATCGGCGGCTTTTTCGACCGCTACGGCCACAGCTGGTCGGACGCGGAGCTCGACTGGTTCGAGACGCTGATCGAGGAGCAGGACGTCGACATCATGGCCTGGGCCATCGGCACGCAAGCCGTGCC
>CAXRCQ010000335.1:0-9115 GCA_964228845.1 Blastomonas sp. | reverse complement strand
AGCAAGCTGTGGGAGGATTTTGACAGCGCGCCGCCGCTATATCAGCGCTCGATCACGTCCATCGGGTCGTCATCGCCCTCGTCGGCGGGCGCGCCGAGCGGGCTTTCCTCGTCATCGTCGTTGCGCTCGCCGGCATAGGCGTCGGTGTCGATCCGGCCCGAGCTGACCATCTGCTCCATGCGGTCGACCAGATCGGGTTCGTCGAGCGGCATGACGCTGGTGCCGCCGGCCACCTTCTCGCTGTCCTCGCTGGGATCATCGGCGCGGTGCAGCGCCTGGTCGGCGACATCGTTCGCCTGCGGCTTGTCGCGCTGCGATTCGTTGATCGTGCCGAAGCCGGTATCGTCGGGAATGTTCGCCATAAGGTGTTCCTTCATGCTGGGTCTGCCCAACACTACCCGCGCAGGCGGCGAAGCGTTCCGGTGGAGGCGGGCTCGACGCAAAAGCCCTCCCCCTTGATGGGGAGGGTCGGGTGGGGGTGATGGTGCGGGATGGGGCCGCCGTTCGATCCGCGCGCGAGCGCCCGGACGCTCCCTCACCCCCACCGCTGCGGCTAGGCTCCTGCGTCGCCAAGCCTCGCCGCCTCCCCCATCGAGGGGGAGGCGATGGTGCATCGCTCACCCGATCAGCGGCACATGCGGGGCGCAGTCCTTCGGGATCAGCCCGGTGAGGCGCGGGTCGTCGAGCAGTTCGATCTCGCGCGCCGTCGCCACGAACCCCTGCGCGATATAGAAGCCGAGCGCGCGCGGATCATCGAGCGTGCAGGTGTGCACCCAGACGCGCTCCACCCCCGCGCGCCACGCAAGGCTGAGCGCCTGGCCCATCAGCCAGCCGCCGAAACCCTGGCCGGTGAGCTGCGGGATCAGCCCGAAAAACGCGATCTCGCATTGCCCGGGCTGACGGAAATCGAGCTCGAGCAGCCCGATCTCGATGCCCCTGGGATCGAGCACCGCGAAGATCTCGACCGCCGGGTCGGCCAGGATCGCCGCCAGCGCGTCATCGGCCATCACCAGCCGCGAGAACCACAGCCAGGGCTCGCCCACCCGGCGATAGAGCGTGCGATACTTGCTGATGCCCGGCGCCTTCCAGCGCTTGAGCCTGAGCGGCACGGGGCTGACGGCACGCGGACCCGGCCGGGTGCGCATCTCCAGATGCGTCACCACGGTCGCGATCTGCCCGCGCTCCACGGGAAGGAAGCGCGAGCTCATGCCCGGCCCGCCGGTTCTGCCAGCAAGCCGGATGTACGATCAGAGTTCGGGCTCTTCGTCGCCGCCCGAATCGTCCTCACCGCCCGAATCGTCTTCCTCGGGCTCGTCCTCGGGTTCATCGGCTTCCTCTTCCTCTGCCTCGTCGGCTTCGTCGGCCTCGTCCTCGGCTTCGTCGGCCCCGTCCTCGTCTTCATCGGCCTCATCGGCTTCGTCGTCCTCGGCTTCATCGGCCTCGTCAGCCTCATCCTCGGGCTCCTCGGCTTCCTCTTCGGACTCCTCGGCTTCCTCCGCCGATTCCTCCTCGGAGCTTTCTTCGGTCACCTCTTCCGAGCTTTCCTCGTAGCTTTCGCTGGTTTCCTTATAGGAGGATTCTTCCGAGCTGATCTCGCTGACATAGCTTTCGGAGGTCACCGTCTCCTCGATGATCGTCTCGCTATAGGTATATTCCTCGACGATGACCGAGCTATATTCCTCGTAATAGCTGGCATAGCTGAAGCTCGGGGTCGAATAGCTGCTCCACGCGGCGATGGTCGCCAGGTCGATCGCAGCCTCGAACAGGTCGAGCGTGATCTGCGCCGCGGAGCTGTAGCGCTCGCCGCCGCGATTGCCGCCGAACTGGAACGCGCTGTCGCCCTTTTTCAGGAAATAGAGCACGTGCGTGTCGACATCGATCGGCTTGAGCACGCGCTTGCCGCGCACGTCGGTGATGATGTCGCCGGGGACGATCTTGTTCTGCGCGGCCACGCCCCTGGGGTCGGTCGAGATGACGAGCACGCCATTGACCCTGGGCTTGATGCCGAACTGCGAGCGGACCGCCGGGGTCAGTTCCATCAGCGTGGCATCGATGGCGCGCGAGACATAGGGCTTGGGCAGCCTGGCCGATTGCGCTGCAGCGGGCGGTGCCAGCGCGATCGATGCCAGCGGCGCGCCGAGAGCGAGCACGGCGATGCCTGCGCCGCACAGCAGCGCCTTGCGCGGAAAACCGCGCGATACGGACTTGTACATGAATTCCCCCAATCAGGACCGGTGATGCGGGGGAACGATTTTCCGGACCCGCAGCCCCCTGCGAGTCGGCCCCGCGCCGGCGCGCAGAAATTGCAACAAGCCGGATCGTTTGCCTAGTCCTGCGCCGATCGCCTGCGCAAATTTATTGACAATATTGTCAGCGGAAGACGCAGTTGACGCCCGACCACAAGTTGGTGACCCTGGCCTTGCCACCAGTACCGTCCAAGATGCCCGACAGTCCTGCGGCATTGAATTCGGTGCCCAGCGTCGTCTGTTCGATCTTCGCATCATAGACATCAAGCAGTTGCGTGCGGGTGCTGCCGATGCCGATGCCGCTGATCGTGGTCAGTTTCGGCGCGGGCTTGCCGTCCTTCGCCTTGGCTGCCGCCGCCTCGGTCTCGTCGAGCGCCCAGCCGGCGAACAGGCCGTCGAGCGCATAGAGCGTCAGCCCGTCGCTCCAGCGCAGATAGGCGAGCGGCCCTGCCCCGCATTCCTCGGCACGGCCCTTTTCGGCGGGACCCTTCAGCTTTTCGGTGACCAGCGTGAGCTGCTCCAGCGGCACGCCGAAGGCCAGCGGGCGGGTCGCGCCGCTATCGGGATCGACCAGCCGAAGCCCCTCGCCATCGAGGCTCATCACCGGCGGATGCTGCGAAGCGCCCGCTTGGGCCGCGACACCGCCCTGCCCCAGATCGACCGCGGGATGACCCGGCGGCAGCTCGATCCCGGCATGCGGATCGGCCTCGGCCGGTTTCTCCGCCGGTTGCTGGCACGCGGCAAGAAAGGCGGTGGCAAGAAGGGCGGCGGTGCGGAGCATGTCGGGCCTGGTCATGCCGCGATGATTACGCCTGGGCCTGCGCAGCGCAAGGCGGCATTTTTCGCCGCGCGCGCAAACCGCATCAGCCGTTCGACAGCATCAGCGCGGGCTTGTCGTCGCTATTGCCGATCTGCGGCGCGATGACCTTGCTCTTGTGGCGGAACTGGCCGTCGACATGGCCGCCCTGTTCGATGGTGATCGTCTCGTAGCTGACATCGCCGGTGACATTGGCGGTCGCGGTGATGACGAGATCGCGCGCATCGACCGATCCGTTGACCGTGCCTGCAAGCCGCGCAGTCTCTGCGGTGATCGCGCCGTGGATGCTGCTCGCTTCGCCCTGCACCAGCGAGGCGCAGGATATGTCGCCTTCCACCCGGCCATCGACATGCAGATCGACCTTGGCCGAGATGTTGCCCGTGATGACGACGTCCGATCCGATGACCGAGAAGGTGGAATTGCCGACCATGGAGTTTCCTGACCTGTTCGAGCGGGAATTAGCGGCTGGCGTCGTCGGTGCGCTGTTCGGCGACGGCTTGGATCTTGAGAACATCTCGGTTGGCCTCCAGGAACGGACGGGGGTTCATCGCGCGATCGTTATGGCGCACCTCGAAATGCAGGTGGGTGCCGGTGGAGCGGCCCGTGCTGCCCATGCCGCCCAGCCGCTCGCCCTTGCCGACCCTCTGGCCGACGCGCACGCCGATCGACGACAGGTGCGCATAGCGGGTGACCAGGCCGTTGCCGTGCGCCACTTCGACGCAGTTGCCATAGCCCGATTTCACGCCCGCGAACACGATCTTGCCCTGCGCGGCGGCGAGAATGGCCGATCCCGGCGCGCCCTTGAAATCGATGCCGCTGTGCAGCGCGGCCGCGCCGGTGAACGGGTCGCGGCGATAGCCGAAGCCGCTGGTGATCGCGGGGGCCAGGGCGGGCGAGCCCGAGGGAATGGCGACAAGGCCACGCTCCAGCGCGTCCATGCGCGCGAGCGTCTGGCCAAGCGCGGTAAAGCGCGGATCGAGCCGCGCATTGCGCGAGCCCTTGAAGGGAATGAACGGACCACCCTGGGCGGTGGCGCTGGCCTTGGCAACCATGTCAGGGTTGAGACCGAACTTGCGGATCGCGGCTTCCGCGTTCTGGGCGCGGACCGCAGCAGCGCGGGTCAGCTGCTCGACGAACGCGATCTGGCGCGCTTCCATCCGGGCGAGCCCGGCAGCTTCGGGCACCATGGCGCTGATCTTGCGTGCGGTCTGCGCCGCTTCGTCGCTGCTGCCCTTTTCGATGCTGCCGACAACGGCGCTGGCATCCTCGCTCGCGGCCTGTTCACCGATATAGCTGGTGACGATATCCTCGAGGAACGCCTGGCGCTTCTCGAGGTCCTTGGCGACATCCTCGACCGACGAGCGATAGGCCTTGACCCGGCTCGCCGAGCTTTCGATCTCCGCCTGACGCTGGACCAGTTCCATCCGCTCCATGCTGATGCTGTACTGGCTGACCAGCATGGCGAGCGTGACGAGCAGCCACAGCAGCAGGGCGGCGGCGATGCCACCAGCCACCGTCATCTGCAGACGTGCGGAAACCTTGACGAATTTGATCTGTCCCTGCGACCGCATGAAAAATTCGCGATCAGGGAACCATAGCGCAAGCGCGTCCGTTACGCGCTTACGCATCGTGAGAATGCGCATGCGACCCGTTCGACCCTTAAATTTAACCCCGCCGGGCCGCTAGCAAAGGGTCTGGCGGATAGCGAATCGAGTCCGCCGGCTTTGCCACGAGTCGGACGAGTCGTGCGATGAGTTGCAATCTGACGTGATATTTTCGCAATTTTCGCGTCATCCGGACTGCCGAAATCGCCCCCGCAAACGGTTGCGAGTCGTTTTTTTCCTATATTTGCGACGAACCGAGTCGCGGCTTGGAACCTTTTGGCTTGGCTGTTAAACGCGCCAGCCATGATTCAAGCCGTTTCCAAGCCCGACCGTCTTTCGCCTTCAGATGTGATCTCGGCGTGCTGCATTGCCGCGCGCGATGCGGCGAGCGTGCTGCGCCGCCTGCCCGACGCCGCCAAGGCCGAGGCGCTGCGCGCAGCCGCTGCAGCGCTGCGCGAGGACGCCGCGATCATCCTTGCCGCCAATGCGCGCGATGTCACGGCGGGCGAAGCGCGCGGCCTGTCGGATGCGATGCTCGACCGGCTGAAGCTCGACAAGGCGCGGCTCGCCGCGATTGCCGACAGCGTCGAGGCGGTGGCTGCCCTGCCCGATCCGGTCGGCGAGGAGATCGACCGGCGCACCGCGCCTGCCGGCATGACCTTGCGCCGCGTGCGCGTGCCGATCGGCGTGATCGGCATCATCTATGAAAGCCGCCCCAATGTGACAGTCGACGCAGCCGTGCTCTGCGTGCGCTCGGGAAATGCGGCGATCCTGCGTGGCGGCAGCGAGGCGGTGCACAGCAACCGCGCCTTGCACGCGAGCCTGGCGCGCGGCCTGGGCTCGGCAGGCCTGCCCGAAGCCGCAGTGCAGCTGGTGCCGACCCAGGACCGCGAGGCGGTGGGCGCGATGCTGGCGGCGGCGGGCGGGATCGACCTCATCATCCCGCGCGGTGGCAAGTCGCTGGTCGCGCGCGTCCAGGCCGATGCGCGGGTCCCCGTGCTCGCGCCTCTGGACGGCAGCTGCCACAGCTTCGTCCATGCCAGCGCCGATCCGGCCATGGCGCAGGCGATCGCGCTCAACGCCAAGCTGCGCCGCACCGGCATATGTGGATCTATGGAAACGCTGCTGATCGACCGCGATTACCCGAACGGCCAGGAATTGCTCGCTGCGCTGGCCGATGCCGGATGCGAACTGCGCGGCGACGATATGGCGATGGAACTCGAGCCGCGCGCGGTCTCTGCCAGCGACGAGGACTGGGATACCGAATATCTCGACGCCATCCTGTCGGTCGCGTTCGTGGAGGGGCTGGAGGGCGCGCTCGAACATATCGCGCGGCACAGCTCGGGCCATACCGATGCTATTATCACCAGTGATAGCGCCGCCGCCGCGCGCTTCCAGGCCGAGGTCGACAGCGCCATCGTGATGGTCAACGCCTCGAGCCAGTTTGCCGATGGCGGCGAATTCGGGCTGGGCGCGGAGATTGGCATTGCCACCGGACGGCTGCACGCGCGCGGCCCCGTCGCGCTCGAGGGACTGACGACCTACAAATGGCTGGTCGATGGCGAGGGCCAAATCCGCGCCTGAACCCGAGGCCCCGCGCCGGTTGCGGCGCGCACGTATACAATGTATACATGGCGCATGAGCAAGTCGCAGATCATCACCGCCCGCATCGATCCCGAGGTCATGGCGCTCGTCGACCGCGTCGCCAACGCGCAGGGCCGCAGTCGCTCCTGGCTCGCCGCGCGCGCGATCGAGAAGATGGTGCGCGCCGAGGTGGCGATGATGGACTTCATCCAGCAGGGCGAGGACGATATCGCCGCCGGTCGCTTCCTGACGCAGGAACAGATGGAAGAATGGATCGAGACCCGCGTCCGCAACCGCCAGGCGATGCGGCAAGCGGCTGAATGAGACAGCTCATCTGGTCGCCGACCGCGCAAGCCGACCTGGCCGCGATCGACGACTTCCTTTATGACGAAGACCCTGACTTTGCCGATCGCGTTGCTCTGTCTTCGGTACGTTCGGCGCGCTTCCTGCTGGACTGGCCGTTTGCCGGATCGCCATGGGGCGACGGCGGTCAACGCAAATGGAGGATAAAGCAGACGCCATATATCCTGATCTACCGCCCGGTCGATGATGCCATTGTGATCCTGCGCGTCCTTCACGAGCGCCAGGACTGGAGCATCGAACCATGAACGGTCGCCCCGTCCGCACCGGACTGATGGGGGGATCGTTCAACCCGGCGCATCGCGGGCACCGGGCGATCAGCCTGTTCGCGATGGAGGCGCTGGGGCTCGACGAGATCTGGTGGCTGGTCAGCCCGGGCAATCCGCTGAAGGACGGTGCGAGCGACATGGCTCCGTTCAAGGCGCGGCTCGCCTCGGCGCGTGCCATGACACGGCGCAGCCGGATTCGCGTGACCGGAATCGAGACCGACCTCGGCACGCGCTACACCGTCGATACGCTCGCAAAGATCAAGGCACGCTACCCGAAGCGCGAGTTCGTGTGGATCATGGGCGCGGACAATCTGGCGGGATTCCACCGCTGGAAGGACTGGCGCGGCATCGCGCGGCAAATGCCGATTGCAGTTGTTGCGCGTCCGGGATATGATGGTGCCGCCATTTCGGGCCCCGCAATGGCCTGGTTCGGGCATCGTGTCCGTCCCCGCAGCCAGGCAAGAGACTGGACACGATGGAGTTTGCCAGCGCTTGTGCTGATGCGCTTTCGTCCTGATCCGCGATCCGCCACGGCCCTGCGCCGTCAGGATCCCGACTGGTTTCTGGATTACGCCGACACGATCGTGCGCGATGCAGTCACCCGGCAGGTTCTTGCGTGACAGCCGGTCCAGCCACTCCGCCCGTCCCCCAGGACATTCCCTTCAACCCGCCCATGTTCATCGCGCGCCGTCGCAACTTTTGCGGGGCCGCGTTCGTTTTTGAAATGCCTTTGTGCAAGGAGCTCCATTGACCAACCTTTCTCAAGCCCATCCTGCGGTCGCCAGCCCGCCCCCGTCGGCAAGCGATGCGCAACTGGTCGAAGCGACCAAGCTGCACGCGCTGGTGATGCAGTCGCTCGACGACGACCAGGCGCAGGAGGTCGTTTCCATCCCGCTCGCCGGAAAGAGCAACATCGCCGATTTCATGGTGATCGCCTCGGGCCGTTCGACCCGCCAGGTCGCCTCGATGGCGCAGAAGCTGGCCGAGCGGATCAAGCAGGCCGGCGGCAGCGCGCGGATCGAGGGGCTGACCAATGCCGATTGGGTGCTGATCGACGCGGGCGATGTCATCGTCCATCTGTTCCGCCCCGAGGTGCGCAGCTTCTACAATCTGGAACGCATGTGGGCCTTTGGCGACGCGCCCGAGGCACCGAACGCCTGAGCCTGTAACAGCTCGGGGGGTTGAGCCAGCATGCGGCTGCACATCATCGCGCGCGGCAAGATCGGCCGGTCGCCCGAGGCCGAGCTGGTGCAGCGCTATGCCAAGCGCATCCAGTGGCCGCTCAGCATCACCGAACTGCCCGATCGCGGCGGCAGCGTGCCGCCCGCGCCGCAGGGCAGCCGCACGGTCATGCTCGACGAACTCGGCAAGCAACTGACATCGATGGAGATCGCCGAGAAGCTGGGCCGCTGGCGTGACGATGGCGTGCGCGAGACGCGCTTCCTGATCGGTGCAGCCGACGGCTTCGATGATGCCGAACGCGCGAATGCCGATCTGCTGATCGCGTTCGGCAAGGCGACCTGGCCGCACATGATGGCGCGCGCCATGCTTGCCGAACAGCTCTACCGCGCGACCAGCATCCTGGCCGGCCATCCCTATCATCGCGAGGGTTGAGGCGATGCGGGGGCGCTCTTTCGGTCTGGCGATGATCGCCGGTGCCGCGATCATCACCGCCCTGCCCGGCAGTGCGGCAGCGCCCGCCCGTCCGGTCAATCTGCTCGAGCAGGAGCGCACCGCGCTCGCCCGCGCACTCGCCGATGCGAAGGCTGCGGCCCGGCGCAGCGCCACGCTGGAAAAACAGGCCGACAGCGCCGTCGCCGAGGCCGACAAGGCCCGCGCCGAAGCGCGCGTCGTCGCCTCGAAGGTCCAGCAGGCCGAGGCCGAGATCGCGGCAGCCGAAGCGCGGGTCAAGATCATCGCGACATTGCAGCGCGCTCAACGGGCTAGGCTCGCCGCGCGCCAGCAACCGCTTGCCCGGCTGACCGCAGCACTGCAATCCATGGCGCGGCGGCCCACCGTGCTGGCGCTGGTCCAGCCCGGGTCGATCGACGATCTGGTGCGCGTGCGCGCCGTGCTTGCCACCACCCTGCCCCGGGTCGAGGCAGAGACGGCGGCGCTGCGCAAGGACATCGCCCGCTCGCGTGATCTCGCCCGCCAGGCGAGCCGCGCCGCCGCGCTGCAGCGCGAGGGCCGCCAGCAGCTCGCCTTTCGCCGCGCCGAGCTGGCCCGGCTCGA
>CAXRCQ010000334.1:0-20611 GCA_964228845.1 Blastomonas sp. | reverse complement strand
GCGGACGTGTTTCTCAAGGACGACGGTTTCGGCGGCCCTGTAGATAGGCAGGGTCACGGCCTGCAACGCGCCTTCATCTTCACGCTGCTGCAACATCTGGCGCGCACGGCGGTCCCAGAAGCTGACGATGCAGGTGCGGTGGATGCGGACGGCGGCGGCCCAACAGTGGTCGGCCATGCGCCAACATTGATTCTCGCGATCGAGGAGCCCGAACTTTACCAGCATCCGACCAAGCAGCGGCATTTCGCGGAGGTGCTACGTGGGCTGAGCAGCGGCACGCTTCCAGGCGTCGAGGGGCATACCCAGATCATCTTCGGCTCGCACTCGCCGATGTTCATTTCGATGGGCAAGGCCGACGAGATACGGCTCACCCGCCGCTCGGCGTGCACCGACAGCGCTTTCAAGCAGTGCAGCTTGCAGGCCCTCGATCTCGGTATCGTGGCGCAAAAGCTCGAACGCGGCTGGGATAAGCCCGTCGGCTCGTACAGCGCACAGTCGTTGATGCCGCGGCTCCATATCCTTGGAGCCGAACTGGCCGAAGGATTCTTCGCAAATGGCGTCATCCTAGTTGAAGGGCGCAGCGACAAAGCGGCGCTCACAGCGACTGCGCGGATGCTCGGCGTCAATTTCGAGGCGGCCGGGATCGCCATCCTTTCGGCCGAGGGCAAGGCCAACCTCGACCGTCCCTATGTCATTTTTCGGGAGCTGGGCATTCCGACGTTCCTGCTCTGGGACTGCGATCAACATCTGCCCGAAGCCAAGCGCACGCCTGCAACCGATCTTGCCTTGAGCAAGCTCGCAAAGCCGGACCAAGTGTTCAATGCCGCCCCTACGGATGACCTCGTCAGCGATTGCTATGCGCACTTCGGCAAAACGCTCGAACATCGTCTCAAGGAGGATATCACTCCGGACATCCACGCCGCGTGTCTTGCGGCTGCCTGCGAGCCCTTCGGCGTACACCCGAGCAATGACACCCAGAAAATCCCGGAGGTCGTTTATCAGACATTGTTGCGCGCCAAGGAGCACGGTCGCGAGAGCGAAATGTTGAAGAACGTGATTCGCGCGATGTGGCGCTTTTTCCGCGACGAGGATCTGCCGGACCCGCCACAGGCGCAAGCGCTGGTCCCCTTCGCGTGAAAGTCGACAACGTCTTGAGCGAGATTGTGTCGACCCGAGAGCGCCACGCGCACGGTCCGTGGAGCGACCTAGCGCTTCATACGATTGGCTGGCGTGCGTTCCAGGATCTCTGCTCGCAGGTCTGCGAGGTCGTGCTCGGCCGTCCGGTCGAGATTTTCCGGGAAGCGCAGGATGGCGGCCAGGATGCGGTATTTCTCATACCGTCGGGATCGGATGTGCCCTCCATTGGCACAATTCAGTGCAAGCACACCTCGGAGGCGGGCAAGGCACTGAAGGTGGGCGACCTGTCGGGCGAGATCGAAAACGTCCAAGAACTGGTCAAGGCCGGTCTGGCCGACACTTACGCCTTCATGACCAACATGAGCGTCGATGCGCCTGTAGCCGCCGCGATGCGCGCGCGATTGCGCGCGCTCGACGTGCGCAAACCGCATATTCTGGGCCGCCAGTATATCGTTCGGGTAATCAGGAGCAGCGCCCGCCTGCGCGCGCTCGTGCCACAGGTCTATGGTCTTGGCGATTTGACCTCGATCGTCGACGAGCGGCTCAGCGAACAGAGCCGGGCGCTCCTCGACAGCTGGGTTCCGAAGCTGCGGACTTATGTTCCGACCAAGGCCCATCGTGACGCCGTTAACGCAATCTCGGATCATGGTGTTGTGCTCCTGCTCGGCAATCCGTCGAGCGGCAAATCGGCGATTGGCGCCATCGTTTCCACGATCGCATCGGAGAACCCGGATAACACCGTCCTTGCTCTCACGAGCCCGCGCGATTTCGAAGCGGGATGGAATCCAAACGACCCTGGGCGATTTTTCTGGATCGACGACGCCTTCGGTTCGAACGTGCTGCGCGACGATTATGTCCAGGACTGGGCCTCTGCCTTTTCGAAATTGCGTGCGGCGATCAATCACGGCAATCGCTTCCTTCTGACGTCGCGCAAGCACATCTATGAGGGAGCGCGGCGGCGGCTCGGCCAGCGCAATCTCGCCCAATTCACGGACGGAAGCGCCGTGGTCGACGTGGGCGATCTGACCTTCGACGAGAAAGCCCAGATCCTCTATAACCACGTCAATTTCGGCGAGCAGAGTCAGAGCTGGCGGTCGAGCGTGAAGCCCCACCTTGCGGCCGTTGCCGCCGTCGAGGATTTTCTTCCCGGTATTGCCGAACGGCTTGGGGATCCGAACTTCACCAAGGGGCTGGCGCCGCGCGAGCCCTCGCTTGTACGCTTCATGGAAGAGCCGACCGAGCACCTTATTGATACGGTCAACGCCTTGGACGATCAGCTTCAGGCGGCGCTTATTCTGGTCTATGTCCATAAAGCCGGTTTCGATCGCAGCGACCACGATCCGTTGGCAGCACAGGCGGTCTCGGAACTGACCGGCTATTCCATCACCAAGATTCAGGATTGCTTCGCGGAGCTGAAGGGGTCATTCCTTAAGCTCTCCGGACCAAGATGGACCTTCGCACACCCGACGATCTCGGACGCCCTGACAGAGATCATGCGGCAGAAACCGCATATGATGGCGGCGTTGATCCGTGGCGCGCCGATCGATACCATTCTCGGAAGCTTCACGTGCGAGGGATCGCCGCTCATCCGGGATGCGCTGGTCATCCCGACTGCACTGGATGACGCTTTGGTCGCCCGGCTCGGCCGTACGCCCGACGAACGCCATCGCAATTGGATGCTGTTCCACTTCCTGTCCTATCGCGCCAGTGAGGTGGTCTTTTCAAAGGTGGTTCAGCAATATCCGGATTTGTTGCAGCGATCGTGCTGGCGGACCGATCCCGTTGGGAACGACCCGCAGCTTGCCACCTACGGTCGGGCAAATCGCCTCGGGCTCTTGCGCGACGATCTGCGCCTGGAAGCAGCGGGCAGACTTGAATCGGCGGTGCAAAATGCTCTCGACGCCTCTTTCTTCGAGGAAGAGGACATGCTCGGCCTATTATCGCCGTTACGCTTGGTCAGCATGGGCATGGGATTGCGGACTACGGTCTTGCCATCCCTCGAAGATCGGATCGACGAGATTACCGCGGATGCCGATCTCGACAAAGAGCCCGATAGCCATTTCGAGAAACTGCTCGACGTTCTCGATCGCGTAGAGGCAATTGGCGTCGACGCCGACGCCGACGCTTTGATCGACGAAGCACGCGAACAAGTTAGGCGCTCGGTCGAGGCGATCGAGGAGCGTAAGCGCGAGCGGGATGAAGAGGACGAAGGCGATACGGACTGGACCCACATCGTGACGCAAAAGAAGGAAGAAGCCTCCGTGCCGCCCACGGCGACGCGATCAATATTCGACGACATCGACAAATAGAATCGATCGCTCCAGAATTTTAGTTGATGCGCAGCCATCGCAGTGGCTGTCCGCAATTGGCCTGAGCCATTCCGCGCCATCACTCACCGAGCCGGCTACGACCGCTTCTGGCGAAAGCTGCCGCTTCAGTATCCCATCGGGAACGACGCATTTGTCCCACGAGCCGGCGTTCGCTTCGGGCGTCAGTCGACCCACACCCGGTCGTTCCGATGTGGCCGCAGGAGTGTCGGCTTATGCCGTAACCAGTCACTCGAACGTTTGACAGGTGCCGGGCGGTTAAACTTGGTCGATACTCTCGCCATCTTTATAGTTCACCGGATGTCCAATAAGGGTGTGGTGGAGGCGCTGTCCCAGCCTTATGCGCGGATACGGACTTTGGGAGCCGATGCCATTCCGATCGGCAAGTCGAACCATTCTGAACTCAAATCGGCCGCTTCAGCATTGGCTTGGGTCACTTCACCCACCAGCAACAATGCAGGATCCTTGTCTCCGACTGTCGCCATCAGCGCCGCCAGTCTATCCAGACGACCACGGATAAGGCGCTCGCCGGGAGAAGAGACGTTGACCGCGATCAGGATGGGCGTGCTCGGCAGCAACCCGTTGGCTATCAGCTGCTCTGCAATATGCGGTGCAGCGGCGCGGCCCATGTAGATCGCAAGTGTCGTTTGCGCACCGGCGATCGCTGACCAGTCGATGTCGCTTTGCCCGTTCCCGCAGCCTTGCGCCGTGATGAACGTGAGCGCCCTCGTGCTGCCGCGTCTGGTCAGCGAGAACACTCCGGAAGCTGCCGCTGCACTGGCGGCGGTGATTCCCGGGCATACCTGAACGCGTATGCCCTTGGCTTGCAGTGCATCGACCTCCTCGGTCATCCGTCCGAACACTGCAGGATCGCCGCCCTTTAGCCGAACGACGCGGTGTCCGTTATGCGAGGATTTCACCAGAAGGCCGTTGATTGCGGGCTGGGACATCGAGTGCCGCCCTGACCGTTTGCCAACCGGCACCTGCATCACCTGTCTGGGGATCAGATCGAGTATCGCCTGACTGACCAGTGCATCGTGAAACACGATCGAGGCCATCGCCAGCAAACGTTCGGCTTTGCGGGTCAGCAGGTCAGGATCGCCTGGGCCAGCACCCACCAGCCAGACATCGCCAGAGCCAAAACTGATGTCAGCCATGGGCTGCCTCCTTGTGTTGCATGATCAGCCGCTGGATTGCGGGTTTGCATGAGCCGCAGTTTGTGCCGGCAGACAACGCAGCCCCAACCGCCTCGGTCGTCATCAGCCGCTGGTTCGTAATGGCCTTGGTCAACGTGATGGTGCCGATGTCGAAGCAGCTGCAGACAATCGCGCCGCGATCGGGCGCGGGTGTGGCTGAGCGCCCAGCCAGCAGCTCGGTCGCGCTGGCTTCAGAAATCCCGAGCTGAGCAATCAACCACTCGCGCCTGGGAAGCCGCTTCTGCGGGCCGATATACAGAGCCGCCACGACCACGCCGTCGCGCAGGATGGCAAACCGGTGCTGACCGTGCGCGCCGTCATGGCTTTCGATGCGCCCGCCGCGCGGCAGAACCCGCTTGGCGAACGCCAGCGGATCGCCATCACCTGCCATCTCGACCAGCCATCCGGCCTTGGTTCGCACCTTAGTGGCATAGCTGGATGGCAAAGGATCAGGCAGTACCGAAGCGATGAGAAAGCCGTGCCATTCGGCGACGAACGGAGAGATCCGCGCCGGTGCGTTCTTGAACCCAGGCTGCCCCGAATGCGGATCGGTCAGTGCGCGGGCGAGCACGCCGGTGCGGCCACCGGTTGATTGCTGGTCGGTCCAGTGGATCGGCACGAACAGTTCGCCGCGCCGTTGCCCATCGCTGATGCACACCCGATAGACGCTGCTGCCCTGCGGTGTTGCCACCAGAGCCAGTCCGCCATCAGACAGGCCGTGCGCCAGAGCATCTTCAGCATGGATTTCAACCAGCGGTTCCTGCCTGTGCTGGCCAAGCCGTGCGCTCAGGCCTGTGCGGGTCATGGTATGCCACTGGTCACGATAGCGCCCAGTGTTGAGCGTCAACGGCCAGGCCCTGAGCGGCTCGCCAAGCTCCATCTGGTTGACAGGCACCAGCCGTGCCTTGCCATCCGGCGTTGAAAATCGACCATCGGCAAAGGCATCACCGCCCCAGCGCCAGGGTTGCATGGTGTCATAGCCAGGGTTGGAGATCGCGGCATGGCCGCCGATGTCGAACACCCTTTTACCGGCATTCTGGTAAGTAGAAAGCCGCGCATGCTCACGGTAGATGTCGGCAGGACTGTCAAAGCTGAACGCTTCGCGCCAGCCCATCGCGCGCGCGACCTCCTTGATGATCCACCAGTCTGGCCTTGCCTCGCCCGCAGCCGGCAGGAATGCGCGCTGGCGACTGATCATCCGTTCGGAGTTTGTGACCGTGCCATCCTTTTCGCCCCATCCGGTGGCGGGCAGCTTCACATGCGCATAGGCACTGGTGTCGGTATTCGCGATGCAATCGGAGACGACCACGAACGGGCATGCGGCCAATGCTTCGCGCACCGTGCCTGCATCGGGGAGTGATACCGCCGGGTTGGTGGCCATGATCCAGACTGCCTTGACCCGCCCCTCACCGATCGAGCGAAACAGGTCGACCGCTTTCAAACCCGGTTTTGCCGCCATCGTTGGCGATGCCCAAAAGCGGCGGACGAGATCGCGGTTTTCAGGCGCGAAATCCATGTGCGCGGCCAGCGTCGTGGCCAGCCCGCCGACCTCGCGCCCGCCCATTGCATTGGGCTGGCCGGTGATCGAGAACGGAGCCGCTCCGGGCTTGCCGATGCGGCCTGTTGCCAGATGCAAGTTTAGGATTGCATTCACCTGATCGGTGCCGCGGATCGACTGGTTGATACCCTGGCTGAACATCGTGACGGTGCGCGGGTGCGCGGCGAACAGATCGAAGAACGCCTGGACATCGGCAGGCGGCAGGTCGCAGGCGCGGGCAACAGACCAGAGGTCGTGACCTTCCGAGAGCGAGTCCCAAAAGCCATCCGGCACATTGACGCTGCGTTCGACGTAATCGAGGTCAATGTGTCCTTCGCGCATCGCAAAGGCCAGCAGGCCGTTCATCAGCGCAACATCGCTGCCGGGGCGCAACGCAAGGTGCAGATCGGCATCGGCGCAGGTTTCGGTGCGTCGCGGATCGATCACCACCAGCTTTGTGCCGCGCGCCGCCCGCGCAGCCATCATCCGCTGATAGATCACCGGATGACACCAGGCGGTGTTCGATCCGACCAGTACGATCAGGTCCGCAGCGTCCAGATCGTCATAGCTGGCGGGCACGACATCCTCACCAAAGGCGCGCATGTGCCCGGCGACCGCGCTCGACATGCACAGCCGCGAATTGGTGTCGATATTGGCCGATCCGATAAAGCCCTTCATCAGCTTGTTGGCGACGTAATAGTCCTCGGTCAGCAGCTGGCCTGATACATAGAATGCGACGCTATCCGGGCCGTATTGCTCGATCGTGCGGCGGAACTGGCGTGCGACATGCGCAATGGCTTTTTCCCAGCTTGCGCGCTTCCCGCCGATCTCCGGGTGCAGCAGACGGCCCTCATGGCTCAGCGTCTCACCCAGATGCGTGCCCTTGGAGCACAAACGCCCGGCGTTTGCGGGATGTTCTGGATCACCCACAATCGCTGCGCTCTGGCCATCGGCAGCAGGCGTGGCGAGGACGCCGCAACCGACGCCGCAATAGGCACAGGTTGTGCGCGTTGCGTTCACGCCGCCAACCGCAGTGCAGCGGCCCGCTCGATCATGATACGCCCGCTGTGAACCTCCACCGGGATCGTTGGCGTGCAGCCTTTGTCTGTTCCCTGCGCCTCACCAGTGACCAGACTGATCACCCAGCTGTGCAGCGGACACGTCACGCTGTCGCCATGGACAATGCCTTGGCTCAGCGGGCCGTTTTTGTGCGGACAGCGGTTGATCAGCGCGTAGATCTGGCCAGAGCCGGTGCGGAAGACCGCAATTTCCTCGCCGCCCGCCACCTTGATGGCGCGCGAACCGCGCAATGGCACCTCTTCTACTGCGCCAACATCAATCCATTGCGGCATCATGGTGCAACCCCTTCCAGTTGTGTGATGGGTCGGAACTCGGCCATCGGACGGTGCAGGTTGCGGTCTTGACCGGCGGCACGCTCTGCCCAGGGGTCGTCCTGGCTGAACGATTGCGCGATCCAGAAGCGCGCGGCCAGCGCATCACGCCCTTTAACATCGTCGATCAGCAGCGCGCGTAGCCACTCCATCCCCATCCGCTCGATCCACGGTGCGGTGCGTTCCAGATAGCGGGCATGTTCGCGGTAGAGCTGGACGAAAGCGGCGGCCATGTGGATCGCCTCTTCCTCGGTCGCCACCTTGCACAGCAGGTCGGTGCCGCGCAGATGGATACCGCCATTGCCGCCGACATGCAGTTCATAGCCGCTGTCGACGCAGATCACGCCGAAGTCCTTGATCGTCGCCTCGGCGCAATTGCGCGGGCAGCCACTGACTGCCATCTTGAACTTGTGCGGCATCCAGCTGCCCCAGAACTTGCGCTCCAGCTTGACGCCCAGCCCAGTCGAGTCCTGCGTGCCGAAGCGGCACCATTCGCTGCCGACGCAGGTCTTCACCGTTCGCAGCGCTTTGCCATAGGCATGGCCGGAGACCATCCCGGCAGCATTGAGATCGGCCCAAACGGCGGGCAGATCCTCTTTCTTGATGCCGAAAATGTCGAGTCGTTGGCCGCCAGTGACCTTGACCATCGGCGCGTCGTATTTCTCAACGACATCGGCAATGGCGCGCAGCTCCTTCGGGTTGGTGAGGCCACCCCACATGCGCGGAACCACCGAATAGGTGCCGTCCTTCTGGATATTGGCGTGCATCCGCTCGTTGACGAACCGGCTTTGCTGGTCATCGACATATTCGCCGGGCCAGGCGCACAGCAGGTAATAATTGAGCGCGGGGCGGCAGGACGAACAGCCATCGGGCGTGGACCAATGCAGTTCCTGCATCACCTGCGGCATGTGGCGAAAGCCGCGCTCGACAATCAGCGCGCGCACTTCGTCATGGGTGAAGCTGGTGCATTTGCACATCGGCTTGGCGGTACGTTCGCCCGCGTATTCATCGCCCAGGCTGATCGTGAGCAGTGTCTCGACCAGACCGGTGCACGACCCGCAACTGGCCGATGCCTTGCAGGTGGCGCGCACGGCATCAAGCGTGCCTGCACCGTCTTCTATGCATGCTGCGACCTGACCCTTGCTGACGCCGTTGCAGCCGCACACTTCCGCATCATCGGCAAGCGCCGCAACGGCGGCCTTAGGGTCCGCTTGCCCCCCTCCAGAGGCAAAGGCTTGGCCAAAAATCAGCGCATCGCGGATCTCGGTCACGTCTTCGGATCGCTTGAGCAGATCGAAATACCAGTTGCCGTCGGCGGTATCGCCATAGAGCACCGCACCTACCACGCGGTCGTCTTTCACCACGACACGCTTGTAGACCCCACGTGAAGCGTCGCGCAGCACGATGTCTTCCGCGCCATCGCCGCCGACAAAATCGCCCGCCGAAAACACGTCGATGCCGGAGACTTTGAGCTTGGTCGCGGTGACCGATCCTTCGTAGCTGTTCGGCTTGCCGATCAGTCCATCGGCAAGCGCGCGGCACATCTCCCAGATCGGCGCGACCAGGCCGTAAACCTGCCCGCGATGTTCGACGCATTCGCCGACCGCCAGGATCGCAGGGTCGCTGGTCACCATCTGGTCGTCGACCAGTATCGCGCGATGGACGGCGAGCCCTGCCTCTTTTGCAAGCCTCACATTCGGACGGATACCCGCCGCCATCACCACCAGGCTGGCCGGAATGGTGCGCCCGTCGGTCAGACGTACGCCCTCGACCTTGCCCTCTCCAAAGATTTCCGCTGTGTTCGCGCCTGTCAGGATGGTCTGACCGCGACCCTCCAGCGCGGCCTTAAGCAGCCAGCCCGCCGCTTCATCAAGCTGGCGCTCCATCAGCGTATCCATCAGGTGAACAACGGTGACCTGCATACCCCGCAAGGCGAGCCCATGGGCCGCCTCCAGGCCAAGCAGGCCACCGCCGATCACCACGGCATCCCCCCCCAGGGCGGCCGTGTGAACCATCATGTCGACATCCGCCATATCGCGGAACGAGACGACGCCAGGCAGATCCTTGCCCGGCACGGGAATGATGAACGGGTCCGATCCGGTCGCGATCAATAGTCGGTCATATTGCGCGACCCGGCCCGATTGCGCGGTGACCGTCTGCGTGTCGCGGTCAATCGCGATGACGGCGTCGCTGACCACCAGATCGATGCCATGGTCGGCATACCAGCTGCGGTCGTTGATCACGATCTCGTCGAAGGTTTTCTCGCCTGCCAGCAGCGGCGAGAGCATGATGCGGTTGTAGTTCACATGCGGCTCGGCACCGAAAATGGTGATGCGGAAACGGTGCGGATCGCGCGCCAGCACCTCTTCCACCGCGCGGCAACCGGCCATGCCGTTGCCGATAACGACCAGATGTTCGCGGTCCATGCGTGTCTCTCCTGTCACAGCAGATAATCCATTTGCAGCCACAGCCTGCGGGTGTCGGTGCCAAACTGTTTGGCGCGGTAGTCGGCATATTTGACCAGCAGACCGATGTTTTTGGACAGCTTGAAGGTCGCTTGCGCATTCCATTCATCGCCATAATCCTGGCTCAGCCGGTCGCTGTCGAAACGGTGATAGATGACCGACAGGTTCACCGGTCCGCGCGATGTCGGCAGCGCATAGCCAAGCCCGGCATAGGCATCGCGCAGGCCGTTGGCGGGTGTGGTCAGGAACAGGTCGGCCCAGCCGTTGAACTTGTGCGCGGTGGCCAATGGCGTCTGGAAGCTGGTGAACGGCAGGCCCGACGATGCGCCGAGAACCTCGTACCCCCCTGTCAGCGTAAAGCCATGCGCGGCCAGTTGCGCCTCACCCAGCCAGTAATCGGCCGAATAGGAGTTGGCGTTCCCCTTGTAGTCGCTCTGCCGGGCGTAGCTGGCGATGATGCCGAGCTTCAGCTTGGGCGACAGCGCGAACGACGCGTTGGCGCGCGCGCCATAGGTCTGGCTGGAAAACTGCCGTCGTTCCGCCTGGTCCTGATCGACCAGATAGGCAAAGCCCTTGATCGCGACCGGTCCCGCCTTGCCGCCCAATTGGGCCAGCAGGTTGTCACCGCCGATGGATTGCAACGGGCTGTCGATGCCAAAGATGCTGCGCACCGACCAGCTGTAGGTGATATCGGCGGTGAGCGGGCCGAGTGCCGAACTTTCCAGCCGCACCGCATCATAGGTCTGCTCGTTCTGTCGCCACAGCACCGTTCCGACAAAGCGCTGGTCGTCGAGGTTGATGCGCTGGCGGCCCAGCGTCACCACCGTTTTGGGCAGACCGCGATACTGGACCTGCAGACGATTCAGCTCGATCGTTTCCGGATCCGCCACCACCGGAAACGCGGTGCGGCCATTGACCGTGCTGTTAAAATCGCCGTTGATCGCCAGCGTTGCCTCAGCCTCGGCGAGCACTGACCACGGCCCGCTCTTCGCCTCAATGCCGCTGCGCATCCTGAACGTCAGTGCATCGGCCTGTTCGGCCTTGCCCTGCTGATCCACACCCTCATAGCGCAGCCGGGCATCGATCAACGGCGTGAGCTTGAGCGGTTCAGCCAGCGCCGGACTGGCGGCCGAGGCGGCGACAACCGCCCCGGCGAGGATCCCAAGTAGCCGCGCGGTCATATGCGTGCGCCTTCAAGCGCGGTCGGCCAAGTGGCGCGCCAGCGGGTCTTGACGCTGACCAGGCTGGCAAAGGCAACCAGTGCAAGCCCGGCGAAGATCAGGAAGCCCCATTGCGGGCTGCCGGTCAGCTGCTTGGCCAGACCCAGCGACGAGGCGAGGTAGAAGCCGCCAACGCCCCCTGCAAAGCCGACCAATCCGGTCATCACGCCGATCTCGTCCTTGAACCGCTGCGGCACCAGCTGGAACACCGCGCCATTGCCTGCCCCCAACGCCAGCATCGCGCAGACAAACAAGGCGAGCGCCAGTTCGACCGTCGAGGGGCCGAAGCTGATCGCGATCAGCACCGCGGCAGCAATCAGATACACTGCCATCAGCGTCTTGGTCCCGCCGATCCGGTCAGCGAGCGCGCCACCCATCGGACGGACGAGCGATCCGGCAAACACGCACGCTGCCGTGCAATAGCCCGCCACCACCGGGGTCAGCGCGAACTGGTCGACGAAGTAGATCGAAAGCGACGCGGCAAGGCCCACGAAACCGCCGAAGGTGACGCCGTAGAACAGCATGAACCACCATGCATCGGCTTTCTTCAACGGCTCAAGATAGGCGAAGATCGACTTGGGCGCGGGCGGGTTTGGCGCATCCTTGGCCAGCACCATGTAGATGACGAAGGTGATCGCCAGCGGGATGCAGGCAAGGCCCAGCACCGCGTTCCAGCCGAACGCCTTGGCCAGCAGCGGCGCAAACAATGCGGCGAGCACCGTGCCGGAATTGCCCATGCCCGCAATTCCCAGCGCGGTCCCCTGATGCTCGGCAGGATACCAGCGGCTCGCCAGCGGCAACGCGACGGCAAAGCTGGCACCGGCAAAGCCCAGGATCACGCCCAATGCCACGGCACCGCCAAAGCTGTTGACTCCCAGCATCCACGCCGTCGCCAGCCCGCCGATCACGATCAACTGGCCGATCGCGCCGGTAGACTTGGGGCCGATCTTGTCGACCAGCACGCCGTTGACCAGCCGCAGCACCGCGCCCGCCAGCGTGGGTATTGCGACCATCAGGCCCTTCTGGGCGTCGTTCAATCCCAGATCGGTGGCGATCATCGGGGCGAGCGGGCCGAGCAGCACCCATACCATAAACGCCAGATCGAAATATAAGAATGCCGCAAACAGCGTCGGGCGGTGTCCCGCCGACCAGAAACCCTTGTTCATGATAAACCCCTGTGATGGTGCGGCGCGGAAGACCCGTCCGGCTGGTGGGACCGAGCGCATACGCCGGGGCTTGTTGGCCGGAGCGCAGGGGGGAGCACGCGGTGATGATGGAGAAGCAGCGAGACAATGCTCGCGAAGGCAGCGACAGGGCAGCTAACGATGGCCGCGCCCGAGAGCTGGACAATCCCGTCTGTCAATCTGGCGGAATGAACCGTCAAAGCCATGCTCCTTTCAGACACGAAAAAAGCCGCCTCGAAGCGCGGTCATCAGGACCGGTTCGGGCGGCGTCATTGCCATGCTTCGTATTAACCGAAGCGGCCAGTTCAGCCCTTCATTGGACCGACCTGGTTATGATAGACCACGCATCATTGCCTGATCTTCCTTTAAGTTGTCAGCGAATCGACTATAGCGCAAGCTAATTTTTGTGCGTTGCAGCATTTGCAATTGGCGAGGCTAGAATGCTCATATCATGGGCTTTGTGCGCTGGTGCTCCAGGTAGTCCATCGCCCGGTCAGGATCGAACTGAACGCGATCGAAGAATTGGTCTTCACCGAGAATCAGTCTGCCCGTCTGGCTGGAAGCACCACGCGGCACGCTGTTGGCACCTTCCACCTTGGCACTGGCGCCGGGCAGTATCGCATCAGTCCCAGCAAGCGCGGACCTGTAGATGTCAGGACGGAACACCTGGGCTGCTCCGGCAAAACCCACCTCGCTCGCTTCGGCATGCCCCCACCGGGCCATCTGCGAATACAGCCACATGGCCTGACTGCGCCAGGGGAAGTTGGCGGCCTCGCGATGTTGAAACATGAAGTCGAGATAATGAATGGCATCGGCCCCCTGCGTGAGCCGGATCCGGTCCGTGGTCGCCCGCAGGATCGTTTCGCGGGGTGCGTCCAGATATTCCGAGCGTGACAATATGGCCGCATTTGCCTCTGTATTGCCAGGCTCGACGAAATGCGCAGCCGCTCTGTGCAGCGCTCGCACCAGCCGCTCGGTTGCGTCGGTGTCGGCCTGCCGACCATCGAGCCGCACCGCCAGCACTTTTTCCACACCGCGCCGCCAGATCTGCGCAGTGGCCAGCATGATCCGCCCGACACCGCGATCCACCGCGATGCTGTTCCACGGTTCGCCAACGCAGATGCCGTCAACATCGCCGCAGGCCAGTGCATCGGCGGCGAAGGGCGGGCTGGTGACGGTGATCTCGACATCGACGTCAGGCTGAATCCCTACGCCAGCCAGCCAGTAGCGCAGCATATAGTTGTGGCTGGAATAGCGATGGACCACCCCGAAACGCAGCGGCTTGCCGATGGCGACCCGGCGTTCCGCCTCCAGCTTCAACCTTGCGCCGATTTCGAATGGGTCACCCAGCGTGTTGTCGAGCATCAAGGCTTCTGCCAGTGCCGTTGATACGGTGAGCGCGTTGCCATTGAGACCGAGCACGAACGGGACGGCGAGCGGCATTGCCGGCCTGTCGCACCCCAATGCGGTGGCGATCGCGAGCGGTGCGACCATGTGTGCCGCGTCCGTCTGCCCATACATCAGACGGTCGCGTACCGCCGCCCAGGTGATGTCGCGGACCAGTTGCAGGTCCAATCCTTCATCCTCGGCAAAGCCCAGCTCACGCGCCAGGATTGGCAGTGCCGCATCAACCAGCGGCAGGAAACCAATCCTCATGAGGGTATTGCTCATGGCATATCTCCCATCAGGGCTTCGCTGGTCACGATGGCCTCGGCGACCTCGGCAATGCGGCGGTTGGATCGCATCGCATGATTGCGCAGCAGGGCATAAGCAGCTGGCTCGTCCAGCCCTTTGCGCTTCATCAGGATCGCCTTGGCGCGATCGATTGCCTGTCGGTCGGCCAGCGCGGTCCGTGCTTCCGCCAACTCGGCCTGCAGCCGTGAAAATGCTTGAAAGCGGCGAATGGCGAGGTCCAGCACCGGCTTGATGCGCTGCTTAGCCAAGCCATCGACAACATAGGCCGATACGCCCGCATCCACCGCTGCACTTGTCGACTCGGCATCGCTCTGGTCCACGAACATCGCGATCGGCCGCGCAAGGGCACGCGACATTGCGAAAAAGTCCTCCAGCATATCCCGGCTTGGATTCTCAAGATTGATCAGCACAACCTCGGGTGCAGCACGTTCGATCTGCGCAGCAAGCCCTGCAGCGTGATCGATGATCACGAGGTCGGTGAGGCCAGCCTCGCGCAAGCCATCCGAGATGATCGCTGCGCGCGTGGTGCTTGTGTCGATGATCGCGATGCGCATGATAAAGGTTAGTAGCGGCCAATGTCCGATGGCAGCAAGCTTTCGCGCACCGCTGCCGGGTTTTTGGCAATATCCGCGAGGCTATAGCGATCGAGATGCCTGAAGAATGCCTCAAGCGCACCGGCCAGGGCATGACGCAGTTGGCATGCTGGCGTAATCACGCAGGTATCGGTCGAAGGGTCGAAACACTCCACAAAGCTGCCGGTTTCTTCCATCGTCCGCACGACTCTGCCGACATTGACCTGATCCGCGGCCTGCGCCAGCCGAAGGCCGCCGGTTCGACCTCGCACTGCCTCAATAAAGCCTTCTGCCACCAGGCGTTGCGCCACCTTCATCAGGTGATTCTTGGAAATGCCATAGGCACCAGCAATTTCGCCAATCGACCTGTGGCCATCATGGACCGCCAGATACATCAAGGTGCGCAGGGCATAATCGGCGTGAAGCGACAATCTCATTAAACATGCATGTCAAATATTGCTATTAAGCGCCAGCCGCGTTAAACGATGCAAATGAATTACATCTTATCAGCAATGCGACCATGACGGCGACCGCCCATGCGGAGCGCATTCGCGCGGCCAAGCGCGCGGAGGCCCACCAGATAGGGATCGACGATATCTCGATCAGCCTGCTGGTCGATCGCTTTTACGACCGTATCCAGACCGACGATCTGCTGGGGCCAATCTTTGCCCAGCACGTCGCCGACTGGTCACAGCATCTCCCGCGGATGAAGGGATTCTGGGCCTCGATCATGATCGAGCCGGGCCGTTTTAGAGGCAGTCCGATGCAGAAGCACATTGCGCTCGGCATCCTCACCAAGGCCCATTTCGATCGCTGGCTGGCGCTGTGGGATGAGACCGTTGCACAGAACGTTGCGAGCCCCGCAGCGGCAGAAAGATTTCACACGTCGGCGCACCGGATTGCCGACAGCCTGCTGACCGGAGTGCTGGCGCAGCGCGGCGGGCTGGCGGCTTTGCGCGCACGGTCACCAAAGCTTGCACCCCTGGAGACGAAACCATGACGCTCACCCCTTATGCATCCTCGCCAGTGTTCGACGATCAATCGCTGCCCGATAAGCTGCGCAACGACCATCGCACCAAGGACGGGACCTGGGGGCTGTTGCGGGTGCTGGAAGGCGAGGTGCGGTTGATCTTCACCGAACCGCATCGTGAGGTGTTGGTCACGCCAGACATGCCTGCACCGATTGCGCCACTGGCGACGCATTACGTGGTCCCGCTGGGCAAGATGACGATGCAAGTCGAGTTCTACCGGTCAGAGCCGGTGCTGGATGGCGACCAGATGACCGAGCCGTCCGGTGGATGACTTCACAATCGCTCGCGTCGTCCATGTCGTGGCGGTGCTGTTCTGGACCGGTGGCGTCGGCTTTGTCACCTGGGTGGTGATGCCGGCCATCCGGCATAGCGAAAGCGAAGCCGACAGGCTGGGGAAATTCCACGCGATCGAGGGGCGCTTTGCCTGGCAGGCAAAGATCTGGGTGCTGCTCGGCGGCGCCAGCGGCTTCTGGATGGTGCACCGGGCCGGGATGTGGAGCCGCTTTGCCGAGCTCCACTTCTGGTGGATGCATGCGATGGTCGCGCTCTGGGCGGTGTTCACGCTAATGCTGTTCGTGGTCGAGCCATTGTTCCTGCACCGCCGCCTTGCAACCTCGCAGACCCCGCAGGCCGATTTCCAGCGCATGGAGCGCGTACACCACATCCTGATCGTGCTGGCCTTGATCACGCTGGCGGGTGCTATCGGCGGCAGCCACGGCCTGTTTTGACACGCGGTTTCGACAACCAATATCCATAAGGAGGACATAATGAGCAGAATATTGAGCGCCGAGACCAAGGCCATCGTCAATTCGACCGCACCTGCGCTGCAACAGCATGGGGTGGCGATCACCCAGCGGATGTACGAGCGTCTGTTCGTCGATCCCGCAGTCAAGGCCATGTTCGATGAGGCCGCGCAGGAAAGCGGAGAACAGCCGCGCCGTCTTGCCGCAGCCATTCTCGCCTATGCGCAAAACATCGACAAGCTCGAAGCCTTGACCGCACCGGTGATGCGCATGGCGGCGCGGCATGTTGAAACAGGCGTCAAGCCCGAGCATTATCCGATAGTCGCTGACGCCCTGCTGCCCGCAATCCGCGACATTCTGGGCGATGCAGCCACCGACGAGGTCCTGTCGGCCTGGGGCGAGGCCTATTGGGCGCTGGCCGAAATCCTGATCGGCAAGGAAGCGGCGCTTTACACGCAAAGACCAAGCGATTGAAAAACCAGAGGCAGACTGTTGAACTAGCAAGTACTCTTTGCCTAGGAATCCCGTGAATCCTTGCTCAGACACCCTTGACGCCCATGCACCGTTGTGGGAGCAGATACGCATCGGGACTGAAGCAACCTCCCGATCAGGCTGTTCAGGCCCAAGCGTTGCCTCTGGTCTGCCTCGTGATGCGGGGCGGCAATATGGGGACCGTGTTTGGCAGCGAACGTGTCAACAGATATTCCTGATTTCCGCCAGCTCGTGCGCGTCTTCGCGCGCATCGGCTGCCTGAGCTTCGGCGGCCCCGCCGGGCAGATTGCGCTGATGCATGGCGAGATTGTCGAGAAGCACAAATGGGTCGATGAGGAGCAGTATCTCCACGCGCTCAATTTCTGCCATCTGTTGCCCGGCCCCGAGGCGCAACAGTTGGCGACGTGGATTGGTTGGCGGCTGCACGGACTGAAGGGCGGCCTTGCAGCTGGGCTTCTGTTTGTCATCCCCGGCGCGCTGATCATGCTGGCGCTCTCGTCGCTCTATGCGCTGGCGGCGAACCTCGACTGGTTTGCGGCGCTGTTCCTGGGGATCAAGGCTGCGGTGCTGGCCATTGTTGTGCAAGCGCTGATCCGCATCGGTGGCCGCGCGCTCAACACGCGGTTCAAACAGGCGCTGGCGGTTGCGGCGTTCCTGGCGCTGTTCCTGTTCAACCTGCCTTTCCCTCTCGTCCTGCTCGGCGCAGGAGCGATGGGCATGATCGTAGCGGCCTATCGTCCCGACTGGCTTGCGCTCAAATCCGGCTCAGGCACAGATGCCTCACCTCGGCCGTCGTTCGCCGTCATGTCGCGCACGGCGCTGCTATGGCTCGCGATCTGGGCGGTGCCTATGGTGCTGGTGCTGGTGATCCTGGGTCAGGATCATGTTCTGTGGGACGTCGGCGTCTTCTTTTCGCAGCTCGCCATTGTCACCTTTGGCGGCGCTTATGCCGTGCTCGCCTATATGGCGCAGGAAGCGATGCAGACTTATGGATGGTTGCATGCCGGTGAGATGGCCGATGGCCTGGGTCTTGCTGAGACGACGCCGGGTCCTCTGATCCTGGTGACACAACACGTCGGGTTCCTTGCCGCGTTCCGATCGCCCGAACCGTTCTCGCCGATCGTCGCGGGCATTTTCGGCGCTGCCCTCACCACCTGGGTGACGTTCGCGCCGTGCTTCCTGTGGATATTCACCTTCGCCCCATGGATCGAACGGTTGCAGCACGCGACACGCCTCAAGGGTGGCCTTGCCGCGCTGACAGCAGCCGTGGTCGGCGTGATCGCCAACCTCTCGGTCTGGTTTGCGCTGCACGTGCTGTTCGCTCGCGTGACAATAGCGGTCGTGGGACCGATGCAGCTCAACCTGCCCGACTGGGCAACCTTCGACTGGCGTGCGGGCGTGCTATCCGTGCTGGCGGCTGTCATACTGTTTGCGCTGAAGTGGAGCATCTTTCGCATGCTCGCCGTTCTTGCCGTAGCTGGCCTAGCTCTGGGTAGTCTTTGATCAAGGGAAATGAGATATGACCGAAGTTGACCGCCGCAGCGCCATGGGGATCGTGGGTGTTGGCTTGGCTGCAGCCGCCGCAGGTGCCCCCGCATCTGCGCAAACGCCAGCCCTGTCGCCAGCCTTCGCGGGCAATCACAAGCCAGTGCCGCTGGCGTTCGATCCTGCCAAGCTCATCGGCCTGTCCGAAAAGCTCATCCGCTCACACTACGATAACAACTACATCGGGTCAGTGCGCACGCTGAACATGATCGAGGGGCGGTTGGCGGCGTCGCTGGCGGACAAGGACTTTCCCGCGATCGTTTATGGCGGGCTCAAGCGCGAGGAACTGCACCGCACCGGGTCAGTGATTCTGCATGAGCAGTATTTTGGTGCACTCGGCGGCGATGGTGTGGCGGCGGGAGAAGTGCAGAAGGCCATAGCAGCGGCCTTCGGCTCGTTCACGGCGTGGGATACGGAGTTCAGGCGCACCGCGATGTCGCTGGCCGGCGGATCGGGCTGGTGCGTTCTGGCGTGGAATCTCCACACCGCCAGTCTGCACAATTACTGGGCTTGGGATCATATGCACCAGCCTGTCGCCAGCGTGCCGCTGATCGCGCTCGACATGTATGAGCATGCCTATCACATGGACTATGGCACGGCGGCCGCGAAATACGTCGATGCGTTCATGGCCAACCTGAATTGGGAGGAAATCGATCGCAGGTATCGCCGCGTGGCGCGGCAAGCTGAACCAGTTCTGCTCGATTGATCGCCTTTCGATATGCCGCACAGGTCATGCGAACACGGATTGTCGGCTTTTGGTAGTGCTGGTCATTCGGCATGCTGCGGAGAAACGACGGCTTAGTCCCAATTGTCGCCCTAGGGCCAGCCAAAACGCAAAGTCCGCTCCATTAGAGTTCCGCTTGTTCCCACAGCGGATCGCATCAGCGATCCAATCAGACAACGGCGCCCTTGCGCGGCGCGAAGCCGCCGGACGCCCTGCGCGCGGGCCAAGTGGGCCAGCGGGCGTCTGGCAATGAGAGAGGCAAGAGCGCCTGCGGGTCAGATCAAAGAACGCCGCGCCCTCAGGTGCAGGGCCGCAGGCCCTGCGGGAAAGAGCGCGCCCTCCAGAAACTCCCGCTCCGCTCCGAACTGCTCCCGATCGCCAGTCCAATTTGTCGCGTTACAGGACCGATACACGAGAGCAGCTAGGGTCCAGACTCGTTCAGAGCCAAAAGGCAATGGCGGCAGCAAGGGTTACGGCTGATAGGAAGTTCCGGGCAAGCTTGTCGTAGCGTGTAGCGATGCGACGGAAGTCCTTGAGGCGGCAGAACATGGCCTCGACGCGCCATCGGTCCTTGTAGCGGCGCTCATCGTATTGGATCGGGCGCTTGCGGTTGCGTCGACCTGGGATGACGGGGATCGTGCCCTGTTCGCGCAAGGCAGCCCTGATGCGGTTGGCGTCGTAGCCACGGTCGGCGATCACTCGTTTCATTCCAGTCGTTTCGCCGATCAGCAGGTCAGCCCCTTTCACGTCCGACGTGTTGCCGGGAGTCAGGACGAGGCGGAGTGGCCGTCCGAGGACATCGACAAGGGCGTGGATCTTCGTTGCCCGGCCGCCACGCGAGATGCCAATGGCATTGGCTCGCGCCCCCCTTTTGCGCCGCCGGCGGAGCGGTGGGCTTTGATGTAGCTGCTGTCGATCTGACCGGTTTCCGCGATCCAGCCTTCCTCGGTGAGCGCCGCCAGGATGCGGGTCCAGATGCCCCGGCGGCTCCACCGGTTCCAACGATTATAGACCGTCGTCGAGGGGCCGTATTCGGGCGGGCAGTCCGCCCAACGGCCACCGCACTTGAGCATGTGCACGATGCCGGAGATAACCCGCCGGTCATCCACGCGACGCGCTCCCGGCTGGTTCTTCGGCAAGTGCGGCTCGATCACAGCCCACGCCTCATCCGACAGCCAGAACAACGAACGCGACATTTCCAAAGCCTCCTGCCTCAGCGGAGACTCCCTGAATCAATGTGCGCACCAAATTTCAAGAGGCTGATTGGGTTTGGACCCTAAGTCCAAAGCCGCGCTCAACTGAGTCTGGATCGAGTGCAAGGTGCCCTGTACCGAACGTGAAGGCAAAGATCC
>CAXRCQ010000333.1:0-2067 GCA_964228845.1 Blastomonas sp. | reverse complement strand
CATCGTCCCTGGCAGTCCGTCGCCTGCCGACCAACCCCGCCAAAGGGCCTCTCAAGATTGGTGGTGTTCCCGCTGTAACCCCTGCGCAGGGCCGAAGGGGCGGCCCGGTGTGGCGCTGAAGCGCCTGACCGGCCCTGCCTTCGTCTCACCTGCTCGAGGGCGGGACCGTCTCTTCCACACACACAGGAACACCTGCCGAAACCTCTCGGCGGCCGCCCCTTGGTCAAGGATCGCGGTCCCCCCAATTTTCAGCAATCGCGGCTGTCTCGCTGCGCTCGCGCCACGCTTGGCAGAAAATCGGTTCCCCCACGCCCGCCATGGCGGCGGCGAGACGAGCTCGCCGTCCCTGACACGGTTCGTCCGGCCCGATGGGTTTTTGGCTGTTCCCAATGTGGGGACGATTTCAAAAATCGGAGGCTTTTATGACTGTTTTCAACTCGTTCGCAGATCTGGCTCAGGCACGGATCAATCTCGCCGATGCACGTGAAGGGATCACGGAATCCTACGACGGGGCGTTTCTTGAACACAGCGATCTGGCCAAGCTGAACATCATCGAGGCTCCAATCGCCGCCGAGATGCCGGATCCCGACATGGCGCGCCGCGCCGTGGAGATGGCAATCGGAACGATCTTCGATGTCCTCAAGGACACGCGCATGGAGGAATTTGCGCAGCAACTCGCCTGGGGCATGGTCAACTCCTTCCACATGACCGCACGCCTGGCTGAAGGTCGCGAGGACGATGCTGCAAAGAAGCTGGGCGAAATGGCCCGCCACTTCGACCCTTCGGAGATTTACGCTGTCGAGCTCGAGGAAACACAACAGCTCTGCCAGACACTGCAAGGATGCCGCGAAGCGCTCGAGGCGATGCGCGATCATGCAGCGGACGTCTACCGGGTCGAAACCGGTCGCCCCTTCACGGCCGCACGGGGATCGCAAGTCAGCAAGAACGGGGTTACCGCAAGCCAGGTGCAGGCACGCGATTTCCTCGCCGCACGCGCCAAGGATCGCAGGGCACAATTCCAGCCCGATGGCCCGCTGGTGATCGTGTCAGGTGGCCAGAAGGATTGGCACGATTTTGCGATGATCTGGGCTATCCTCGACGACATCAAGTCGCGGATCCCGAACATGGTCCTGGGCACGACCGGCATGCGCAAGGGCGTCGACGCCATGGCCGGTGCATGGGCGCAGCAGAACGGGGTCAACACGATCCTGTTCGTCCCCGATCAGCGCCACGGCAACCGGGCTCCGTTCCTGCGCAACGAGAGCATCGTTAAGCTGAACCCTGTTGAAGCGATCATCGGTGAAGGGTCGGGCATCCAGTCCAACCTTGCACAGCGCCTCCGTCAGGCAGGCGTGCCGCTGCACATCCGCCGGATCAGTGATCCGGCGCAGGGTCGGTCGCGCAACTTTGCGTGAGCGCTCTGCGGAAGGCTCCGGCTTATCCCGGGGCCTTCCGCTCTTCTTTTGCGCAAGGGGCGGGCTCTGGGGGCATCGAACCCCCTTCGCCCGCTGACGCGAGCATCGCGATCCCCTGAGTTTATCAGGCGCGCTTGTGCCTTGGCTCGGCGCGCCTTGCCCATGCTCGATGCTTTGCATCTTGCGGGCATCGCTGCCGCACTAACTGCCACACCCGGACAATGGGTCGACCAGCCATCCTTGGGGTGAACCAGAACCACCTGGCGGCATTCTGCCACCAGCTCAGGTAGTGAGAAAGAAGAGGGGGATGGAGGAGACGAGCAGCGACAGGAGGCAAAGATGCTCGTCACATTCCGCGTCAAGGATATCGAGACAAGGCTCAATTCGAAACCGGCTCAGATATGCCCGCCAGAGCTCGCAGCACTGATGCGCAGACTGCACACCGCGAACAGTACACTCGATGCAGATCCAGGCGAAGTCCTGGCCGCGCCCCTGAACTTCGAGATCAATGCCAACGCGCTTGCCATCGCCGCGTTCGCATCATGCTTCGACCATCGTGCGGAGATGATCGCGATCGTCGAGGAAGCGCAGTTTCTTGGACGAATGCTGCGGATCGAGCACCAGCAATGGGATGCGCCGATCACGATGCGCG
>CAXRCQ010000332.1:0-9873 GCA_964228845.1 Blastomonas sp. | reverse complement strand
AATAGCGTTTCGCGGCAAAGGCGGAGGAGGTGATCACCGGATTTTCAGCGTCGCCAGACCGGCCAGCGCAAGCACCAGCGAGATGATCCAGAAGCGCACCACCACCGTCGATTCGGCCCAGCCCAGCTGTTCGAAATGGTGATGGATCGGTGCCATGCGGAAGACGCGCATGCCGTTGAGCTTGAAGAATAACACCTGGATGATCACCGACATCGCCTCGACCACGAACAGCCCGCCGACGATGCCGAGCACGATCTCGTGATGCGCGGCCACCGCGATCGCGCCGAGCGCGCCGCCCAGCGCAAGCGACCCGGTATCGCCCATGAACACCGCCGCCGGGGGCGCGTTGAACCACAGGAAGGCGAGGCACGCGCCGATGATGCATCCGCAATAGATCGCGAGATCGCCCGCACCGGGAACGTGGGGGATACCGAGATAGGCAGCAAACTTTGCGTTGCCGACCATGTAGACGATCAGCAGGAAGGTAAGGCTGGCGATGATTACCGGGAAGGTGGCGAGGCCGTCGAGCCCGTCGGTCAGGTTCACCGCATTGCCGAACGCGACGATCGTGAAGGCGGCAAACGGGATGTAGAACAGCCCAAGATCGAACGGCGGGTAGTTGATGAAGGGCACATAGAGCAAGGTGCCGGTCTGGCCCAGGATCACCCAGCTCGCGACGCCCGCGATGAGGAATTCGCCCATCAGCCGCACCTTGCCCGACACGCCCTTGTGGCTCGCCTTGCGCACCTTGTCGAAATCGTCGAGGAAACCGATCAGCCCGAAGCCGAGCGTCACGCACAGGCACGCCCAGACGAAAACATTGCTGAGGTCCATCCAAAGCAGCACCGAAATGGTGAGCGAGATCAGGATCATCAGCCCGCCCATCGTCGGCGTGCCGCGCTTGGCGAGGTGCGTCTGCGGGCCATCGAGACGGATCGGCTGGCCCTTGCCCTGGCGCATGCGCAGCATCAGGATGAAGCGGGGGCCGATGAGCAGGCCGATGGCCAGAGCCGTCACGATCGCCGCGCCCGAGCGGAAGCTCAGGTAACGGATCAGGTTCAGCGGCCCTTCAAAGTCCAGATATTGCGCCAGCAGATACAGCATCAAACCCCCTCCCGCGACACGGCGGATGCGACCGGCGTTGCTGCCAGCGCGCGCACCAGTGCGGACAATCCCACGGAATTGGACCCCTTGACGAGCAGCGCATCGCCATCGCCCAATATGGCCTGCAGCGCGGGCAGCGCCGCATCGGCGGCGGGCACATGCGCGATTGTGCCATGCCACTCAAGCGAATTGGCGAGCGCATCGGCCAAGGGTGCCATTTCGTCGCCGACCAGAATGACATGGTCCACCTTCGCCGCGATTACCGGCTCGGCAAGGCCCGCATGATAGCGCTCCGAGGTCTCGCCCAGTTCCTTCATCGCGCCCAGCACGGCGATGCGGCGCCGGGCCTGTTCCTGCCCCAGCAGCGCCAGCGTCGCCGCCATCGAGGCGGGATTGGCATTATACGCTTCGTCGATCAGCAGCGCGCTGCCGTCATCGGGCGTCGCCACCTGCACGCGCTCGCCGCGGCCCGACATGCCGGGCAGATCAGCCAGCGCCAGCCCTGCAACGGCCAGATCACCGCCTGCCGCATCGACCGCGGTCATCACCGCCAGCGCGTTCATCACCCAATGCTCGCCGGGGGCGGAGACGCGGAAGCACAGCCGCGCCTCGCCGATCTGAGCGGTGACCAGCGACCCGCCCTCGGGCGCGCGGATCGCATCGATCAGCCGGGTTTCGCTGTCCGGCTGGCTGCCGAAGCGACAGATGGCATGCGCGCATGTCTGCGCAGCGGCATAGAGGCGCGGGTAATGGCGGTTGTCGTGCGGCACGATCGCGGTGCCGCCGGGCTCCAGCCACTGGAATATCTCGGCCTTGGCATCGGCAATGCCTTCCTCGCCATTGCTGAAATTGCCGATATGCGCAGGCGCGATCGTGGTGATCAGCGCGATATGCGGGCGGACGATGCGGGTCAGCTCGGCCAGTTCCCCGGCATGGTTCATGCCCATTTCGAACACGCCGAACCTGGCATCGCGCGGCATGCGCGCAAGGCTGAGCGGCACGCCGACATGGTTGTTGTAGCTCTTGACCGAACGGTGCACCGCGCCCGATGCCATCCGGTCGAGCACGTGAAACAGCGCCTCCTTGGTGCTGGTCTTGCCCGCCGATCCGGTTACCCCGATGACCGTCGCGCTGGTCCGGGCGCGTGCGGCATGGCCAAGCGCGGTGAGCGCGGCGGCGCTGTCCGCCACCAGAACGTGCGGGTGATCGACCCGCTGCTCGCAGATCACGCCTGCCGCGCCGGCTGCCATCGCGCGATCGATGAACAGATGCCCGTCGGTCGCTTCGCCGCGCATCGCGACAAAGAGGTCGCCCGGCTGGATCTCGCGGGAATCGAACGCGACGCCGGTAATCTCGAACTCCGCCGAGGCGCTGCCGCCGGTTGCCTGAGCGAGCTCCAAGGATGTCCAGAGGCTCACGCAGCACACTCCCGTGCGACCTGGACGTCGTCGAACGGCAGCACGCGGTCGCCGACGATCTGGCCCTGCTCATGACCTTTCCCGGCGAGCAGCACGATATCGTCCTTGCCCGCCATTGCGATGGCTGCGGCAATCGCTTCGCGCCGTCCGCCGATCTCGGTGGCGCCGGGTGCGGCGGCCATGATCGCGGCGCGAATGCTGGCCGGGTCCTCGGAGCGCGGATTGTCGTCGGTGACGATCACGACATCGGACAGCTCGGTCGCCGCCTTGCCCATTTCGGGGCGCTTGCCGGTATCGCGATCGCCGCCCGCACCGAACAGGGTGATCAGCCTGCCCGAGACATGCGGACGCAACGCAGCGATCGCTGCGACCAGGCCATCGGGCGTGTGCGCATAGTCGACATAAACCGGCGCGCCCTCACGGGTGATGACTGCGCGCTCGAGCCGTCCGCGCACCGGTTGCAGCCGTGCCATATGGTCGAAAACGTGCGCAGGCGTTCCGCCCGAGGCGATGACGATACCGGCGGAGACCAGCGCATTGGCTGCCTGATACGCACCAATCAGCGGCAGGTTGACCTTGCGCTGCTGACCCTCATGTTCCAGCACCAGCTGCTGGCCCAACTGGGTGGGCGTGCGGCTGACGAGCTTGATTGCCTCCCCCGCTTCGCCGACCGTCATCAGGGAGAGCCCGCGCGCCTTGACGCGGTCGATCACGCGCGCCGACCATTCGTCATCGGCCCAGGCGACGAAATGGCCGTCATCGACAACCACCTCGTCGACGAGGCGCATCTTGGCCTCGAAATAGGCCTCCATCGTCCCGTGATAGTCGAGATGATCGCGGCTGAGATTGGTAAAGGCCCCGACCTGCACCGGAAGGCCCTCGGTGCGGAACTGCGACAGGCCATGGCTCGACGCCTCGAAGATCGCATGGGTCACGCCCTCGCGCGCCAGGCCTGACATGTTGCCGAGAAACGTGACGATATCGGGTGTGGTGAGCCCGGTCGATGCCTGGTCGACCGAAGTGGTGACGCCCAGGGTTCCGATCGATGCCGAACTGTGCCCGGCCATGCGCCAGAGCTGGCGGGTCATCTCGGCGGTCGATGTCTTGCCGTTGGTGCCCGTGACGGCGGCGACATGTGCGGGAACGGGCGTGAAGAAGCGTGCCGCAATCTGGGCAAAGGCACGGCGCGGATTGGCATCGGCGATGTGTACCGCGCCTTCGACCTTGGCCTCGGGTGCGGCGACGATGCCGATCGCTCCGGCGGCGATGGCGTCGGCGATGAAATCCTCGCCGTTGAAGCGGGCACCGGCAAAGGCACCGAAAATGGTGCCGGGCGCGACCTTGCGGTGATCGATGGCAAAACCGGTCACAATCCGCGTTGCATCGTCGCCGGACAGGCCCGGAGCCAGTTCACCCAATTTCATTGCAACACCCTTTTGCCGACCCTGAAAATCCCCGCCTCCTCTATGTTTCGCCGCATCAGATGCAACCCCCTGCATCGCGGCACTTGTGTATAATCGCCTATACCGGGCCGTCCGATTTCTCGCCCGGAGCCTTCCACAGCAGCGGCATCAGTTCGGACACGTCGACATCGCGGCGGTCGTCGGGGATCACACCCAGCATCGGGCCGATGCGCGGGACCAGCTTGGCCACTACCGGCGCGGCGGTCCAGCCGGCGGTGCGCTGGAAGGACGAGGCCTGGTTGCCCGAGGGTTCGTCGACCATCACGATCACGACATAGCGCGGCTTGTCCATCGGGAAGGCCGCAGCAAAGGTCGCCACGATCGAGCTGCGCCGATAGCCTCCCGCGCCCGGCTGTTCGGCCGAACCGGTCTTGCCGCCCACACGGAAGCCGGGGGCCTCCGCCTTGCGACCGGTACCGTCGCGCACGATCATGCGCAGCAGCTGGTTCATCCGCGCGCTGGTCGAGGCCTTGAACACGCGTTCGCCGCGCGGCACGTCCGCCGGGTTGAGCTTGAGCAAGGTCGCCGGGCGATAGAGCCCGCCATTGACCATCGCGGCATAGGCAGACGCAAGGTGCAGCGGCGTCACCGCGATGCCATGGCCATAGCTGACGGTCATGTTCGTGAGACGACCCCATTGCGACGGCCAGAGCGGCTTCGCACGCTCGCGCAGGTTGATATCGGCCTGGCGGTCGAAATGCAGCTTGCGCATCACCGCCTGCAGCCGCTCCGGCCCCAATTCGTCCGCGATCTGCGCGGTGACGATGTTCGAGCTGTGCACCAGCGTCTCGGGAACGTTGAGCCAGCGGCCCGAATTGTGCGAATCGCGGATCTGGAACCCGGCAACCCTCAGCGGGCGGCTGGCATCATAGCGCCGCGCCAGATTGGTCACGGTGCCCGCATCGATCGCGGCGGCGACGGTCAATGGCTTGAAGGTCGAACCGAGCTCGAAAAAGCGATAGGTGACCTGGTTCGCCTCGAACGCGACGCTATCGGCATTGAACTGATTGGGGTTGAAGCTGGGCAGTGAGGTCATGGCCATGACCTCGCCCGTCTCGACGTCCAGCACGATCCCGGCTGCGGCCTTGGCGTCATAGGCCTTCATGCCCTTGCCCAGCTCGTCCTCCAGCGCGGCCTGGACGCGGATATCGATCGAAAGCGCCGAAGGGGTCAGGCGCTTCTTCGGATCGATCAGCTCGGCATCCATGGCCCGCTCCATGCCCGAGACGCCATGACCATCGGGATGGACATAGCCGAGCACATGCGCCGCCAGTTGCAGCTGCGGGTAGAAGCGTTCCTTTTCGCGCGGGAATTCGATGCCGACCTCACCCAGCGCGTGGACGCGGTTGACCTCTTCGGGCACCGCGCGGTGGCGCAGATAGGTGGGCCTGGTGCGGCTGAGCAGCTTGAGGAAGCGCTCTTCCGATGTGTCGGGGAAAATCTCGGCAAGCTTTGCCGCCAGCAGCTTGCGGTCGCCGATCAGCTTTTCGGGGACGACGCGGATCGCATAGCCATCGATCGTGCGCGCCAGGGGCACGCCATTGCGGTCGACAATATCGCCACGACCCGGATCGACGAGCGCGCCGCGGGTTGCGGCCTGGGCCTGCTCGCCGAACACGCCGATAAAGGTGAGCCTGAGCAGGATCGCGCCGACGCCCAGCCCGAACAGCGCGAGCACCGCCACCAGGCGGACCTGGGCGGTGAGCGTGAGATGCTGGCGCTTGCTGGCCAGACGGACCCTGTGACTTCCGGAAGCAAGCGCGGTCATTGACCCCCCGTCTTTTTCAGTTCGGCATCGGCCTGTTTGTTGATGCGGTCGAGCAGCCGGTCGTCCAGCAACCGGCGGCCTGCGCCCTTGTCCTGCCCGATGCCGTCTGCCGCCTTGGCTGCCTTCGGCGCGGTCGCCGATGTCGCGGCACGCGCCGGGCTGATGATCGCGACACTGGCCGAGACCGACAGCGGCTCGGGCGTCTTGACCGTGTTCGCGGCAAGCTCGGCAGGCTTGATCGCCTGGGGCTCGGCCTGCGGCTTGATCGTCATGGCGGCGACGCGCACCGGCTTGTCGAGCGGCGTGTCGATCTCGCCAAGGTTCGCCAGCTCGCGCTCGCCATCGAGATATTGCGATGCGCTCGGCGCTTCGTAGCCATATTCCAGATCGTTCCACATCGCGAGCTGGGCAAGGCTGGCGCGCGTGGCGAATTCGGTTTCGAGATAGCGGATCTCGGCGCGGGTGCGCAGGATGTCGCGCTCGGTGCGTGTCAGGTCGCTGCGCAGCGTCGCGACGCTGAGCGACAGCGGATAGAGCGCGATCGCGACGATGAAGATCAGCGCGATCCAGCCGATGGTCTTGAGGCGCTTGACTGCCAGGATCATGCTGCCCGCCTTTCCGCATCGTCATGCGCGCCCCAGGCCGGGGCATCGCTACGGACTGCGACCCGCAAGGTGGCCGAACGCGCGCGGGGGTTACGCGCGCATTCGGCCTCGCCCGCCCGGGTCGGTCTGGCGGGTTTCTCGAAACTGGGGGCCCGGCGCTGGCCGGACATATCAGGCAGGTGGCGCGAGCCTGCGCCCTCGCCGCCGCTACGGACCTTCAGGAAGCGCTTGACGATGCGGTCCTCAAGGCTGTGGAAGCTGACGACGGCAAGCCGCCCGCCGGGGGCCAGCATCGCCTCGGCCGCGACCAGGCCTTCGCGCAGCTCGTCGAGCTCGCCGTTCACATGGATGCGGATCGCCTGGAAGGTGCGCGTCGCCGGGTCCTTGGGCGCGCCGGGGCGATAGCCCAGAGCCTTGCGCACCACCGTCGCCAGCTCGAGCGTCCTCTGCAACGGACGGGCGGCGACGATGGCGCGGGCGATGCGGCGCGACTGGCGCTCTTCGCCATACAAGTAGAGGATATCGGCAATATCGCCTTCGTCGGCGGTGTTGACGAAATCGGCGGCGCTGAGCCCATCCTGGCCCATGCGCATGTCGAGCGGGCCGTCCGACTGGAACGAGAAGCCGCGCTCGGCCTGGTCAAGCTGCATCGACGAGACACCGATATCGAAAACGATCCCATCGACCTGGGTGACGCCCGCTGCGCGCAGCATCTGCGACAACTGCGAGAAACGCCCGGCGTGGAAGACAAAGCGGCCCTCGCTCTGCCCAGTCAGCGCCGCGCCAGCGGCTGCCGCATCGGGATCGCGGTCGAAACCGTGCACGCTCGCGCCAGCGGCCAGCATCGCGCGGCTGTAGCCGCCCGCGCCGAAGGTGGCATCGACATGCACCTCGCCTGGCTGGATCGCGAGGCCTTCGAGCACCTCGGCGAGCAGCACCGGGATATGCGGCGCGTCGGGGGTCGGCAAGGGGGTTCCGGGAGCGGCCATCAGCGCTTGCCTCCCAGCTCTTCCATCAGGAAGCGCGCGTTGAACTGCTGCGAGGCCAGGCGCGGGTCGTCGAGCGACATCAGGTGCTCATAGCCCCAGACGCTGAAATCGGTGCCGTTGCCGCTGAAGAAGACGTGCTTCTCGATCCGCGCCATGGCGACCAGCATCTTTGGCAGGATGAGGCGGCCGCTGCCGTCGAAGCTGATCGTCGAGGTGCTGTTGAACCGGGGGCCGCCGAACAATTCGGTGCGGAATTCCTCGCCCGTTTCGTTGGCGATTTCCTCGCGGCGGCGCATCTGTTCAAGCAGTGCATTCAGCCGCTCGGTGCCATAGCCTTGCAGACACTGGCCCTGCGCATTGAACGAGAAGACGACGGAGCTTTCGCCACTGGAATTGGCGATGATGGGATTGCGGAAGGCAGCCGGGATGGCCATCCGCCCCTTGGGGTCGATGGTGGTCAGTGCAGAACCTAGAAAGGCACTGATTTCCGCCACTTGGTCGTTTCACCCCTTATTCCGCGCCGTTGCGTATCCCTGACAGTCCGGGGGTCCTCGCCGAAACCTTGCCTGACCTGGGACTGGCTCCCGCCCGTCTCGCAACGGGCAAAGTTCTCAGGCTCCCGCGCCACGCAAGCGCCGCAGGTCGGAAAGGAATCACAGATGGTTGAACCCCGATTAAGGAGGTTCATAACAAGGGATAGTTGGGGATGGAAGGGGTTTTTTGGGTCTAGAACGGTAACATTGGGGCCAATGCTCCAAATTCGGGGTGAACCGAAAAGACCCTCGATCGCAGACTCATCCGCTGTCCTCCTGTGCCAGTTCCAGCAGCAGATCGTGGACGAAGCGGCGGTTGGCAGTCCCGGACTCTGCCCGGTTTTCAAGCATTTCAGGGTCGAGCAGATCGGCGTCGGCGACCAGCACGGCATATCCGCTTCCGACGCTGCAGCGCGCGACAAGGGCCTCGGGCGATGGCCGGCACGACGCGTCCCCAGTTTTCCCCTGCAGGACCGCAAATTGCCCGGGATGGACCAGTAACATCCCCGATTTACCCAGATAGACCGATTCGATGTCCGGGTTCTGCAGCTCCAATCCCCAATGCGCCAGCAAGGGCGATATCAATGTGGAGCGCAGCGGCCCGTGCGGATCGCCAAGCCCTGCCCCACCCGCCCAATCGAGCTGCGGATCGGCAAACAGCAGCAACCGCCCGCCCGCGCGCACGAAGGCATCGAGCGCAACCAGCTCTTCCGGGCGCAAGGCACGCGGCTGAACGAGTATGGCCAGCTTCACGCCCTCAAGCGCGCCGTGATCCAGTGTATCGGGGGTCACCAGCTCGTGTGCCTCGGCGAGCGCCCTGTGAAGCGGGTGTGGATCGGCCTTGCCGGCAATCACGCCTGCCATGTCCACGCCCGCGCCATAAACCAAAGGCAGGCTGCTCATCAGCGCGACCTTCTGGCGCGGCAAGTCGGGAAGTATCGGCGAAAGCGCCTCCGCCTTGCCAGGCGATTCCGACGAAGCCGGGGTGCAGCCCGCGATAGCCAGGCTTGCCGCAGCAAGGGCCAGCGCTGAACGCATCACTGTTGCGGCTGGCTGGGCGAACCCGATTGCGGCGCGTCCTGCAATTCGCCGACGACGGGCGTCTGCCCGCCGGCGCTGTGCTGTGTGCCTTCTGCCGGAAGATCGGGAACCACGCCCAGATCGACCAGCGGCTCGCTGGCGGCGGGGGGCTGGACCACCGGCGGAGCTGCGGAATCGACGACCCCGGGCTCGGTCACGCTGGCGCTCTCCGGCGGAGCCTCGGTGGCGGCGCGCTGCAACAGCATATCGGCGAGCGCGACCATCACCAGTACCGCGAAGATGCCGCCGATGCCGATCTGCAGCCGGTGCATCAGGGGATTGCCCCCGGGGGTACGGGCTTTTTCAGCGACCATCGGTTCAGTATAATTCAATCGGCCAGCCAGGGGAAGACGGGCAGTCCCTTGGCGCGCAGCCATTCGGGATTGTACAGCGTCGACAGATACCGGAAGCCCGTGTCGCACAATATGGTCACGACGCGCGATCCGGGCCCAAGCGTCCGCCCCAGCTCGACCGCGCCCGCGACGTTGATGCCCGAGGACAGGCCGAGGCACAGCCCCTCTTCCTTGAGCAGCCGCTGCACCCAGTAGAGCCCGACCTCGTCCGAGATGCGGAACTGGGTATCGATCGGTGCATCCTCCAGATTGCCGGTAATGCGGCCCTGGCCGATGCCTTCGGCGACCGACGAACCTTCGGCCTTGAGTTCGCCATTGGCATAATAGTTGAACAGCGCCGCACCGTGCGGATCGGTAAGCGCGATGGTCACATTCGGGTCGTGCGCCTTGAGCCCCATGCCCACGCCCGCGATCGTGCCGCCGGTGCCCGCCGCGCAGGTAAAGCCGTCGATCCGGCCTTCCATCTGCGCCCAGATCTCTTCCGCCGTGCCCTCGATATGCGCGCGGCGGTTGGCAATATTGTCGAACTGCTGCGCCCAGACCGCGCCAGGCGTCTCTTC
>CAXRCQ010000331.1:0-3643 GCA_964228845.1 Blastomonas sp. | reverse complement strand
GGCTGGATGCACTCGGGCGATCTCGCCACGATGGACGCGCAGGGCTATGTCCGGATCACCGGCCGGATCAAGGACATGATCATTCGCGGGGGAGAGAATATCTATCCGCGCGAGATCGAGGAATTCCTGCTGACCCATCCTGCCATTGCCGATGCCCAGGTCTTTGGGGTCTCCGACGAGAAATATGGCGAAGAGGTCTGTGCCTGGGTCATCGCCAGACCGGGCGCGGCGCTCGCGCCCGAGCAGGTGGTTGCGCACTGCCGGGGCCAGATCGCGCATTACAAGGTGCCACGCCACGTTCGCATCGTCGAGGCCTTCACCATGACCGTTACCGGAAAGGCCCAGAAATTCGAGATGCGCAAGGCCATGGAAGCCGAGCTCGCAATCTCCTCGCGCTAAGGGAAATCCATGCCGATCAACCGTAAATCGACCGCCGATCTCATGGCGATGCCTCTGGACCATATTCGCGTCCATGCCGACGGGCCGGTGCTGATCGCCACGCTCGATCGTGCCGCCAAGCGCAATGCGCTCGACCGGCAGTTCGTCGAGGAACTCTATGATCTCTTTCACGCCGTCGAAGGTTCGCAGGTCCGCGCCGTTGTGGTCGCTGCCGAAGGCGAGCATTTCTGTGCGGGGCTCGATCTGGTCGAACATCATCGCGAGGACCGCAGCGCGAGCGAGTTCATGCATATCTGCCGCCGCTGGCATGCGGCGTTTGATCGCATCCAGCATTGCGGTGTGCCGGTGATCGGCGCGCTCAAGGGCGCGGTGGTGGGCGGAGGGCTCGAGCTGGCGACGGCCTTCCATATCCGCGTGGCCGACCCTTCGGCCTATTTTGCGCTTCCCGAAGGCCAGCGCGGCATCTTTACCGGCGGCGGTGCCACCGTGCGCGTGGCGCGGCTGGTCGGCGAAGCGCGGATGGTCGACATGATGCTGACCGGCAGGGTCTATAGCGGCGAGCAAGCCGTGGCGGTAGGCTTGTGCCAATATCTGGTCGATTCCGGCCAATGCCTGGCGCGCGCGATCGAGATTGCCCATCGCGCCGCCGAGAACCCGCCGCTGTCCAACTTCGCCATCACCTCTGCCATCGCGCATATCGGCAACATGCCATCTGCCGATGCGTTTTTCGCCGAGGCCTTTGTCGCGGGGATCACCAATACCCAGCCAGCCTCGAAGGAACGCCTGGCCGCCTTCACCAACAAGACCGCACCCAAGACGGTCAAGCCGCTCGAGGCCTAGAGGGTCGCGATGCCGATGCTTGTCAGCGAGACGACCGGGCCCATAGCGCGCCTGACGCTCAACCGTCCCGAGGCCGGCAATGCCCTGTCGATGGATCTGGTATCGGCGCTGCGGGCCGAACTCGACCTTCTGGCGGGCCGCACCGACATCAGGGTGATCATAGTGTCGGGTGCGGGAGGCAGGATTTTCTGTGCCGGGCACGATCTCAACGAATTTGCCGGACAGGCGGATCAGGATTTCCTGGCCCGCGACTTTGCCGGACTGGCCGCGCTGATGCAGGCGATCGAGGCGCAGCCGCAGATCGTGATCGCCAAGGTCGAAGGAGTGGCCACCGCAGCGGGCTGCGAGCTGGTGGCCGCGTGCGATCTGGCGCTCGCCTCGACCGTTGCGCGGTTCGCAGTGCCCGGGGTCAATATCGGCTTCTGGTGTCACACACCGCAGATCCAGCTGACCCGCACAATAGGACGCAAGGCAGCGATGATGATGCTGGCGACCGGCAAGCTCTTCGGCGCCGATCATGCGCTCCGGATCGGCTTGATCAACGAGGTGCACGCGCCCGAGCGGCTGGATCAGGCCGTGGAGGACCTCGCCGCCACGATCGCCTCCAAATCGGGTGCCGTCCTCGCTATCGGCAAACGATCCTTCCAGGCCCAGGCCACCCTGCCGCTGGCAGAGGCGTATCGCTTTGCGCAGGGTGAAGCACTCGTCAATCTCGCCCATCCGGACGCGCAAGAGGGCATTGCCGCCTTTCTGCAGAAGCGTCCGCCGCAATGGACATAGCCCAGCATATTGCCCTGACAGCTATCGACGCGGGATTTCAGGGGCATGTCCAGCCTGATACGGACACGATCGGGCGGGAAAATGGAGCGGTAGCGGGAACCGCGAAGGAAGTCCAAACAACTGAGATATAGAGCTTATTTTCAGTACGAACTTGATATGGCCCCCAATGTGGCCCCCAAAAGCTGTCGTGACCCTGCAATTTGACCATTCGGCGCGGCTGGGATTACCGGCGATCGTGACCTGCAATCGTCAACGAAACTGCAAAAGCGACGAACGCCTCTCAATGGACAGTTTGCAAGCTTGCGCGCCTTCGAAGCCAAGGTATTAGCTCCAACGCGCGAATGCGCGAAATAGAACCATTATGGGGCAATATATGAAAATTCAAGTTATCGCGTATGCGGCTCTGTCGGCAATAGTCCTAACCGGTTGCTCTGCCGCACCGCTCAACTTTACGCCTGCCAATGTTGCGGCCAGTTCAAAGCGTCACGATGCTGCGCTTGTCTCCACCAATGTCACGATCGCATCGGCCGCTGAAGCAACAGGCAAACTGAATACGGCAGGGGTCGAAGCCGATGTTTCATCGCTTTGGAAAAGCACTTTGGATGATGCACTCGTCAGAATGGCCATTTTCCGGGATGATTCCCCGCAGAAGCTGTCGCTTATCGTGAAGATTCTCGAGCTGGACCTGAAAAACCTTGGGTCAGACACGGCGACAACGGCCCGCTATGAGCTGGTCGATCGCAATTCCGGCAAAACCATTTTCAGCACGGATGTGGTAACCAAGGGGTCAGCATCTGACTACATGGGCGTAGAGCGGGCACGCAAGTCTGCGAGCCGATCGGTCCAAGCAAACATTGAAGAGTTTTTGCGTCAAATTCAGGCAGCTGACCTGCCCCCTGCGCGCTAAAGCCAAGCCTCGGGGTGGCCTGCGCCGATCACGTAGGCCACCCGCATCGGACGCGCGCAGGCTAGTCCCAATCCCCAAGTTCCTGCGCCATCATCCGCATAGCCTGCATCGCCGCCTTGGTGGCAGCGGAATAGGCCCCATGCTTGCGCGCGTTGCGGTTGCCCTTGGGTGCGCCGGGGTTAGTTCCGCCGTGCATCCTGCATCGCTGCTTGCCCTGAACCACTGGCGATTGGCACGGCTTGCCCGATCGGGTCCGGGCCAGGCAGCGACGCACCTTGGCTAGGTGAGCCGGTTGCAGGGGATGGTTTGCCGTTGTCCGCATTTTCTTTAGTCCCCCCATGATGGTGGACTTGATCGGCGACGATCGCCTGCCCGCCCTCGTTCACATGCACATGGCGCACGGTCTGTTCGCGGGGTTGGTGCAGCTTGGCCAAGGCCTCCAGAGTGGCGCGGCAATTGGCCTGCGCCTTCAGGGCCAGCCGCATATAGGCCTCGGATGCCTTGATATAGTCGCCCATGTTGAGGGCCGATCGCCGGGCCATTTCGGTAAAGATGGCGTCCAGCGTCTGCGCCTGCGTTGATAGCATCTCGCTGGCCAAGGTCATGTCGCCCGCCACCGCCAGCTGTGCGTTCGCCTTTATCGCCTTGCCGAACTGGTCCATTTGCGGTTCGCTTGGCAGCTTGCCGACCATCTTGCCCGAAATGGTCTTGGCCACG
>CAXRCQ010000330.1:0-2928 GCA_964228845.1 Blastomonas sp. | reverse complement strand
TTGAAGGCTATATCAAGCTGCAGGTGGCCGCTGGTGCCGCCAACCCCTCGCCGCCGATCGGCCCAGCTCTGGGTCAGCGCGGCGTCAACATCATGGAATTCTGCAAGCAGTTCAACGCTGCCACGCAGGACATGGAAAAGGGCACCCCGCTGCCGACCGTCATCACCGTGTACGGTGACCGCAGCTTCACCTTCGTGACCAAGACCCCGCCGGCGAGCTACCTCATCAAGAAGGCAGCGAACCTCAAGAGCGGTTCCAAGCTTCCCGGCACGGAAAGCGCGGGCACCATCAAGCGTTCGCAGCTCGCGGAAATCGCGCAGGTGAAGATGGCCGACCTCAATGCCAACGACATCGAGGCGGCAACGAAGATTATCGAAGGCTCGGCGACGTCGATGGGCCTTGAAGTGGTGGAGGGCTGAGATCATGGCAAAGGTGACCAAGAAGGCAAAGGCTCTCGCCGCCAAGCTCGACGCGGACAAGCTGTACGGCGTCGATGAAGCCATCAAGACGATCAAGGAACTGGCGAGCGCCAAGTTCGACGAGACCATCGAAGTCGCGCTGAACCTGGGCGTCGATCCGCGTCACGCCGACCAGATGGTCCGCGGTGTTGTGTCGCTGCCCTCGGGCACCGGCAAGGACGTGCGCGTCGCCGTGTTCGCACGCGGCGACAAGGCCGAAGCGGCTCTGGCCGCCGGAGCCGAGCGTGCGGGTGCCGAAGACCTGATGGAAGAAATCCAGAACGGCAAGATCGACTATGATCGCATCATCGCCACCCCCGACATGATGGGCGTGGTCGGCCGTCTCGGCAAGCTGCTGGGTCCCAAGGGCCTGATGCCGAACCCGAAGCTGGGCACCGTCACCCCGAACGTCGCCGAAGCCGTCAAGGCGGCCAAGGGCGGCCAAGTGGAATTCCGCGTCGAAAAGGCCGGTATCATCCATTCGGGCATCGGCAAGGCGAGCTTCTCGGACGAAGCGCTGCGCGCCAATTTCGACGCGTTCGTCGATGCGATCGTCAAGGCCAAGCCCTCGGGCTCCAAGGGCAAGTATCTGCGCAAGATCTCGGTCAGCTCGTCGATGGGCCCCGGCCTGAAGGTCGACGTGTCGGAAGTGCACGCCGGCTGATCGTCACAATCTGCTGTTACGCCTTTCAGGGGCCGGAGGGGAACCTTCGGCCCCTTTTTGGTGTCTGGCTTCGACAGCCAACCCCTTTTTGCCGGAGCCGCCCCCATGACCCTCGATCTGCACGTCACGCTGACCTATGACATGGAGGTCCCCACCGATATCCTGCTCCAGGTCGAGGCCGCCGACATTCCTGAACAGCGGATCGAATCGGCGCATATCCAGGCCTCGCACTGCGACCATTTCGTCCGCGTGGCTGCGCTCGACGGAATCGGTGACCGGATATGGCTGCGCACCAGCGGGCGGCTCAGCATCGATTATCGCGCGCGGATGACGGTGCTGCGCGATCTGGCCGATATCGCCACCCTGCCGCAGATGCCTTTGCACCTTCTGCCCGGCGAGACGGTGCAATATCTGTTCGATTCGCATTACTGCCCGGCGACCAAGTTCCACAGCTTTGTCGATACCGAGTTCGGCGAGCTTTCGGGCGGCGCGCGGATCGCGGCAATGCAGCGCTGGATCGCCGAGCATTTCACCTATCAGTCGGGCAGTTCGGACGCGACGACCACCGCGCTCGACAGCTTCGTCACGCGGCATGGGGTGTGCCGCGACTATGCGCATGTCATGATCGTGCTCGCGCGCGCCTGCTCGATCCCGGCGCGCTTCGCCAGCGTCTACGCGCCCGATGTCACTCCGCAGGACTTCCATGCAGTGGCCGAAGTGTTCCTGGCCGATCCCGGAGGCGAGGGCGGGGCCTGGCACCTGGTCGATCCCACGGGCATGGCGACCGCCGCCGATATGGTGAAGATCGGTGTCGGTCGCGATGCGCTCGATGTCGCCTTCCTCACCGCCTTCGGAACCGTCGAACTGGTGGAGCAGCAAGTCAGCGTGACGCGCGCCTGACCGTTCACTCGGTCAGGTCGGGCCGCCAGTCGGGGCCAAGGCGGCGCAGCGGGGCAGGGGCAGGGTGTTCGGGCTCGCCCGAAAGCTCCGCGACATCGAGCAATCGCGCGAGCAGCCGCTGGCCGAACGGCCAGTCGCCAAGGTCGGATTCGGCGTTGATATGGCCCGCGCGGCCCGCATCGACATGGTCCGCGCCCCAGAAGCTGGCGAGGCGATAGGCGCGATCGGGGCTGATATACGGGTCGTCGCGGCTGCTCACCAGCAGGCTGGGGAAGGGGAGCACCCCGCGCGCCGAGGGGGCGAAGCTGCACAATCTGGAATCGACAGGGGCATTGTCAACCTCTGGAGGGGCGACGAGCAGCGCACCTGCCACCTTGCCGCCGACGCGCGGGCGTTCGAGCGCCGCCCACCACGCAACGGCATGGCAGCCGAGCGAATGCGCGACCAGCACGATCGGGCCTTCGGTTTGGCGGATTGCAAGATTGAGCCGGTTGACCCAGGCGTTGCGGTTGGGGGTGTGCCAGTTGCCCATATCGACCCGGTGGCAGTTCAGCCACTGGCGTTCCCACAGGCTCTGCCAATGCGCGGGGCCGCTATTGTCGAGTCCGGGGACGAGCAGGATCGTGGGGTCGGTATGCGGAGCGAATGCAGTCATGGGGCACCTTCCGTTTCGAGTCGGTCCGTCCGGGGAGCGGCGAACCATGGCATGACAATATCTCAACTGAAACGATAGACAAGTGATCTGCGCCACATGGACGCCGCCCTGCGCCGGAACGAAAAGCCGATGCCGCTTGACTCTGGGGGCGGGACTGCTAATGGCCTGCGCGACCGGACGTGCCGCAAGGCGTGTCCGATCGCCGTCCGAGACAGTTGGTGCGGGGGATTTGCCCCGCTTAATGTCCAGCC
>CAXRCQ010000329.1:0-21408 GCA_964228845.1 Blastomonas sp. | reverse complement strand
AAGGTCACCGATGCCCCCTGTTCCTGCGTACCCCCGGTGGCGCTGACGATCAGCGCGCCTTCGGGCGGGAAAAGGTTGCGATGGGTCCAGCTGCCCTGCGCGCGGATGCCTTGGCCGGTGCCGTAACCGGCATTGGCTGCCAGCGTGCGTGCCGGACCCGCCTCCTGATCGACGGCGAGATCGGCATATTGCGCGCCGCCGGGCGCCTCGACGCCGGTGGGCTGGGCTTGCACCGCCACGGTCGAATAGAGACCCGTCGCGACGAGCGCCTTGCGCAGATCGTCGACCAGGCGGCTGTCATAGAGATCGCCCTTGTCGAAGCGCGCGAGCTTGCTGATATGGTCTGCATCGAACACGGTCGATCCGCGCGTGAGGATGTCGCCGAAGCTGCTGCGAGGCCCCGGCGCGACCGGTAGTGTATAGTCGCCCGTCTCGGGTTCGGGGTCGAGCAGCACGTCGCGCTGGCCAACCTCCACGAACGGATACCCGCTTTGCGGCAGCGCCACCGCGATGTTCGCTTCAGCCGCGAGCACGCGTTCGGCATCGATCGGCTGGCCCGGCTTGGGCACGAAATTGCGCGAAATCAGATCCTCCGGCTCGACCGGCGGCGCATCGAAGGCGATCGACCCGAAGCGGTAGCAGGGGCCGGGCGATGCGGTCAGTACGACCACCAGCGGTCCCGTTCCGGACTCGGGAAATTCGATCGCGCCGTTGACCGTGGCATCGTAGAAGCACTGACCGATCAGAAGGTCGGCGAGAAGCTGCTGGTCCTCGACCATGCGCGCGGAAACCATCGCGCCGTTGCTCGCCTTGCCATCGCCATCGTCGAGCGCGGAAAGTTCCTCGAACCGCGAACGGATTGCCCCAGCACCGTCAGGGCTGGGATCGGCACCGTCCTGCGCCGTCTGGAGCGCATCCAGCCCTTCGATGCGGTAGCTGTAGCGCACCGTCTTCGAGACGGCGTCGTCGGCTTCGGTATAGCGGCTCTCGTCGAACGGCTCGACATCGAAGCTTTCGATCGGCCCGAGCGGGGCGGCGAGTTCGGGATCATCGGGCAGCATCGGCTCGGTTGCCAGCTGCGGCGCGTCCTGTGCGCGGGCCTGGGCTTCCAGCCGAGCCTGCTCCTCGTCCCACTCCTCGATCGTCCCCATGGGGGCATCGGGGTCGATGGCGGGAATGGTCGCGTCGAATTCCTCGTCGTCGATGATGGGCGGCTCGGTCGGATCGGACCTTGTCTGGACCGGAAGCGGCTTCTCCGCCTGCTGCAGGGCAAGGGCAGCGGGAGAGGCGCATATTGCTGGAAGAACAACGCAGCAGACCGAGCTAAGGCGCAAAAACATCGAGTATCCTGGTTTCCAGGGCGCCAGGCTGAACGTCCCCCGTCGCATTACGCGCGACCCTGGCAAATGGTTCACCCACATGGGTTAGAAAGACAGACGCGGGGGAACGAGGCGTTGCTGGCTTGCCCTGGCAAGGGGGTGCGCGGTGAAAGGGGGATCGATTTGCCTGCCCGCGGGTAGGAGGCTGATATGCCCGTTTCCACCTTTCCCGAATGGCAGCAGCTGGCGCTTTATGCGGTCGGTGCAGCCCTCGCCCTGGTCGTGCTGTTCAACCTGCCGTTCGTCGGACGGCTGTTCCGCAGCCTCTTCTCTGTCGCCATCCTGGCCTTCATGGTGTTCGTGCTGCTGCAGCAGGCCCCCTATGACCCGACGCTCTCGCGCTGGACCGAGCGCCTGGGACTCAATTCGCAGGAAGTGGCGGGCGACGAGGTGCGGATCAGGCTGGCGTCCGACGGGCATTTCTGGGCGCGCGTGATCATCAACGGCAGCGAGCAGCGCATGATGATCGACAGCGGCGCGACGATCACCGCGCTTTCGGCACAGGCAGCGCGCGAGGCCGGGGTGGGGCGGGACATGACCATCGCGCCGGTGATGCTGCGCACCGCCAATGGTGTTGTTCGCGCGGACGCCGGGACCGTCGAGCGGCTTCAGATCGAGGCGATAGAAGCGCGCAATCTCAAGGTAGTGATCTCGCCAGCCTTTGGCGGAACGAGCGTGATCGGGATGAACTTCCTCTCGCAGCTCGCATCATGGCGCGTTGAGCAGGACACGCTGATCCTGGTGCCCATGGCCCGATAAGCCGCGCGCCGGGTCAGGTCTTGCGCGTGCCAAGGAAGGCGCATGACCCGGCCAGTTCCGCCTGGAACCGACCGGGCATGCGTCAGCGCATCAGAACCCGACCCTCAGCGATACGCGGGCATTGAGCGCCAGATTGCTGAACTGCTCTTCTGCGCCGAATTCGCCGGCCAGCGTGAAGCCCTGCTGACCGCCGACGACGCGCAGCCAGCCGATCCATCCGTCGGTGCGCGCATCGGGCAGCAAGGTGAAGGCGGTGCCGTCCTTGAAGCGCGCAGTCGTCTCGCCGAGCGAGCCGCCGATGATCTGGCGGCGGCCGCCCTCTATCTCGGCGCGGATCCAGACATCGTCGGGTCTCAGGCTGCCGAACTGATATCCGGCCACCAGCGTCCCGTTGACCGCGAGCTCGTCGCTGCTGCGCTTGTCGACGATCAGGTTGAAGGCATCGCCGCCGCCGGTCTCGGCATAGCCCTTCTCGTCCAGCTTGTAATAATCGATCACCGCCGTCGGCCGCAGGATCAGGCGCTCGCCGATCCTGGCTTCATAGCCGAGCCCGGCGGATGCGCTGTAGAGATCGCCCGACCAGTCTGCCGTGGAATTGCGCTCGACCAGCTTGCCGTTCAGCTCCTGCGCGAAGCGCCGGGTTCCGCCGAAATCGATCTTCGCCGCCGATCCGCGAACGAACGCGCGCACCGGACCCCATTGCCCGCGCCAGTGCGCCGCGAGCTCATACTGGTCCGCGCGGATTTCGCCGCCGGTCTGCTTGTTGTCATTGCGCCCGTTGAGATAGGCGATCGACAGGCCGATCGCACCGAAATCGCCCGTCTTCAGCTCGGCCCCGCCGGTCGCGCCCCAGCCCGAGGTGTCGAACGATGCGGTCTGGCCGCGATCCTTGTCGCTGCCCCACACGGTCTGCTGCAACCAGAAGCCCCAATTGCCCTGGTCGCTATAGGCCGAGGCGGGATCGGTGAGGAAGCGCGCGGTGGCGCGCGAACCCTGGGTGACCGTGGCGAAAGTGCCGCCGGCATGATCGGGCAGCATCTGCTGCATCACTGCCCGGGCCTGCTCCGCAGTGGTGGTGGCGAGCAGGCTCGCCGCGACGTCGCCGTCGCTGTCGACCGCCTTGAATACCGCGTCATAGGCGCGCGCCTGCGACCGGGTGAAATCGAGTTCGCTCGCCGATTTGGGCTTGATGGTGATCGACACCACGCCCGCTGCATCATTGCCGGACACCGTCGAGCTGAACAGATAGGGCAGCACGACATCGGTGCTCGCCAGATTGGCGCTGCCGGTCAGCTGGCCTGCGGTGAGGATCTGGTAGGTACCCGCCGACTTGCCGATGCTGGTGAGGCTGATCGCCAGCTTCGATCCTGCGGCGATGGTCGCACTGCCCGCCACCGTGACGCGCGTTGCGGTACCGGTCTTGCCGTCGATGCTCACGCCCAGCGTGCCCTTGTCGGTGATCGCCAGCGAGGCCAGCTGCACGGTGCCGGGCGCGGTGAGCTGGAGCGTGCCGCCTGCAACGGACACCGCCGCCTGGCTGGCATTGGCCAGCGTTCCGCGAAACAGCGAGGTGCCGCCGAGCGAGAGCGTGTCCGCGCCCCCGCCCAGGTCGAGCGCGCCGACAAGGCTGGCCTTGCCCGAAAGCTGGACCGTGTCCGCGCCGCTGCCGAATGTCGCATTGCCGACCAGCGCGGCATCGCCGCTGGCGAGCAGCCGGTTGCTGCCGTTGCCGAAGCGCATCGCGCCGGTCACCGTGCCTGCCGAAATCTCGACCAGATCACTGCCCGCGCCCAGCCGGATGTCGCCGGTGATCGAAGGCTTGGCACTTGCGCTCGCTGCGGTCTGGTGGATCGTTGCGCCGGTCGCGTTGGCCGATAGGTCGATCGCCACCGCCTTGCCATCTCCCGGCTTGGCGGCAACGGCGCTGATCGTGCCGCTATTGTCGAGCGTCGCCAGTGTACCCGACAGGTCGATGATCGCAGCAGCGGCACCGTCGCCAGCGGCACTCGCCGCGATCTTCCCGCTATTGGTGATTCTGGCCATCGAGCCCGTGCTCTCGACCACGAGCGCGCGCGCTTGGGTACTCGCCGCATTGCCGCCGCTCGCCTCGATCGTGCCGCTGTTCTGCAGGGCAGGGACGGTGGCCAGTGCGCCGACATGCAGCGCGGTGGCATTGCCGCCATTCGATTTCGCCGCGATGGTGCCGTTGTTGAGAATGCCGCCCGCGATTGTGGTCTTCTGTCCCAGTCCGCCGATCGCCATGCCGGTTGCGGCGACGTCCTTGTAGACACCGTTGCCCTCGATCCGTCCATTGTTGACGATGCCATGGCCTGCCGCGGCGGTACCCGCGACCGCGCCGATCGCGACCTCCTGCGTTGCCGATCCGATGCGCACGGCAGGCGCTGCACCATAGGAAATCACGCTCGCGGTGCCTTCCTTGGCATCCTCGACGCCATCCGTGTCCTCGTCCTTGTCGTCGGGATTGAGGTCGCGCGGCGGCGCGTCGAAGAGGATGCCGCCCGCAACCGAACCCGCGACGCGCAGCGCAGGGCCGCCCTGAAGCAGATCGTCGGCGTCGAGTTTGCTGGTATCGGTGGGCGCGGTTGTGCTGCGATAGCCGGTGACGTTGACTGCGCCCTGGATGGTCAGTGCACCGCCGATCGGACCGGCAAGATCGATGCCGACGGCATTGGCACCCATGGCCGAAACGCTGCCGGTGAGTGCAACATTACCGGTCACGGTCCCGGCGCGAATGCCAGCGCTGTTGTCGCCCACCACCGTGATCGATCCGCCATGCGTCAGCGATCCGGTGAGCGGGCCTTCGAGGCTGATCCCCGCGCTCGCATTGCCGGCCACGGTAATGCTGCCGGTGTTGACCACCGATCCGGTGAGTGCGCCGAGCGTGCGGATGCCGAAGCGGTTCTGTGCCTGTGCCAGGGGGCCGTCGAGATCGCCGTCCTTGTCGCTGTCGGTCGGCTTGTAGGTCTCGTCGAGCGTGATCGTGCCGCTGTTGGTGATAGTGGCGGTCACTCCGGAACTGGCGACGATCCCGGCGGCATTATTGGCATCGGTGAGCTGGATCGTGCCCTCGTTGGTCACCGCATGGTTGCTGTTGATCGTCACAGCGACGCCGGAGGTCGGCTTGATCGATCCGGCAGCGGTGATCTTGATGCTGTCGGCGCTGCCATTGTTGACGCTGCCGGTGGCGATCGGCGTGGTGCGCGCGGTGGTCACCGTGGTTTCGGCGAGTGCGGCTTGCGAGGGGAGGAGCAGGGCAACGGGAGTCAGGCAGGTACAGGCCAGCAAGAGGCGCATGTTCGTCCTTTCGGCTTTTCGAGAGAGGGGAGTGTGTTCACTCCCCAGACGATGCCGCGAGGCGAAACCCGCACTGCAAATGTCAGTCAGTAGCGATTATTTCAGGGAGCACCCGGATCAGAACGAGAAATCGGCACCGATCGCGATGGTCCGCGGCCGCAAGGGCGTGATCTGATCGCCCTGGGCGAGCGTGAAGGGCGAGCCCATGGCAAAGCGGTTGCCCCGGCTGTCGAGCAGGTTCGTTGCGCGGATCCAGTACGATTGGCCCTGCCGCGCCAATTCGACCGAGAGGCTGGTGTCCAGCACGTCGCCCTGGCGCTTACCGAGAACAGGGCCGATGCCCAGTCGCGAACTGCCGACATAGCGCAGCGACCCGCCCAGGGTGAGCGTCTCCCCGGCTCGGGTCCCGGTCTTCCAGTTTGCGCCCAGTCGGCCCGACAGGCGCGCGACATTGGGCAGGTCGTCGCTGTCGACGACGACCGCGCCGGCAGGCACCGCCGAGCCGATGGCGGGTCCGCGCTGGGCGCTCACCAGGAAGATGCGTGCCGACGGCTGGGTCAGACGGCTGTCGGCCCAGATGCCCGATGCTTCGAGCGTGAAGCCGGGCAAGGGTTGCCAGGCCATGTTGGCGTCGAGCGTGACAATGCGTCCATCGCCGATATTCTCGGTCGCGGGCAGGCCGTCGCTGTCGATCAGATCGGCCTGGATATTGCGCCAGCGGGTATGTGCGAAGGTCGCATCGGCACTGAAATTGCGGCTGGTCAGCGCCAGCCCGGCCTCGATCGCAGCGACATTGTCGGGCAGGAAGCGCCGGATCATGTCATCGCGCACGCTGATCCCGCCCGGGCGGAAACCTTCCTGATAGCGGACATGGCCCGACAGCGCGTCGGAAAAGCGATAGCGCAGCCCCGCGCTCGGCAGGAATGCGGTCTGGCTGCGGCTGCGCGCGGTGCGGAAGGCATCGAGCGTCAGCGGCTGTTCGAGCGCCTTGCCCGAGAGCCGCGCATGAGTGATCCGTCCGCCCGCCATCAGCACCAGCCGCCCGGTGACCGGCAGCGCGAGATCGGCAAATCCGGTCGCCTCCTCGACCCGGTTCTCGATCCCCGCAATGGCGGAAACGCGCTCCAGCTCGCCCCGTGCCCGGCGGATGCGATAGCGGTTGCCGAGCAACTGCCCGCCGAACAGCCAGCTCAGCCCGCCATCGGTCATCCCCGACAGCCGGGTCTCGTTGGCGATCAGCCGCGTCTCGCCCCGCTGACGGAACAGGCTGGGTGTCTGGCCGCGCTCGCTCGCATCGAAAGTCTCGTCCAGGTCGACGTCGGTGATCGTGGTGGTGCTGAGCAGCTCGAAACTATCCCAGGCCTTGGCGATCGATGCCTGGCCCAGCCGGAAGCGGTTGCGATAGGGCTGGGCAAAGGGGCTTGCGCGATTCAGACTGTCGCCCAGCCGGTCGGCATATTGGCTGTCGCGCCCGTCGATCTCCTGCGCTGCGCCAAGCAGATCGATGGTCCAGCCGTCGCCGGGCTCCAGCCGGGCGATGATCCGTCCGCCGGTGGTGTGCACCCGGTTGATGTCGCTCTTCTGCCGCAGCCTGTCGTCGATATAGCCGCCGTCGCGCCCGGCATAGACCACGGCGCGCAAGCCAAGCTTGCCCTCGATCACCGGCACGTTGACCATCGCGCTCGCATCGAACGAAGGCTCGCCATGCCAGGTCGCGGCGACCGAGCCCGACTGCGCGGCCTGCCAGCTCTGGCTGTCGGGCATGTTGGGCAGCAGCCGGATGACCCCTCCCAGAGTTCCCGCGCCATAGAGCGTGCCCTGCGGCCCCTGGCGGACCTCGATCAGATTGAGGTCGATCAGCCTCAAATCCGGATCGGGCGCATTATAGTTGAGCCGCGCGGTGCCGAGATATTGGCCGACCACCGCCTGGGTGGGGCCGTTGAAGCTGGTATCGGCGATGGCGCGCAGGAACAGCCGGTTGCGCCCCGGCCCGAGCTGCGTCGATCCGAGCCCCGGCACGCGCTCGGCGAGCGCGTCCGATCCGCGATTGTGCGCGTCGATCGCGAACTGGCCATCGAGCGCGATAAGGCCATGCTCGCGAGCGGCATTGAGTTCGGCAGCCGTTCGCACGCCCGTGACCACGATCTCTGCGACGGGCGGCGACGGGTCGGCAGGCGTTGCCACGGCCAGGCGTAGCGGCGTCCCGCTGGGGCGCCCCGAGGGTGCCGCCCGCACGATCCGCCAGTCGCGCGCCGTAAGCCGCACCGCACGCGCGTTGCTGTCGTCGAGCAGCCGTCGCAGCGCTTCTGCGGCGGTCATCACCCCGCGCAACCGCCGCACCCGCTGCGCGCCGAGCTGGCGATCGGTCAGGCCGATGCTGATACCCGCCTGTCGCCCCAACGTGACGATGGCGCTGTCGAGCCGTCCGGCGGCGATATCGATCCGCGCCGGGGCTTCGGCCTGCGCTGCAACGGGTGTTGCCAGCAGACACAATGCGGTCAGCAGATCCCGGGCCTTCAGAGGGCCGCTATGGCTGTGCATCGATGCCCACCAGTTCCCAACCCTGAGCGCGCCGGACTGCGCGAACGCCCAGCACGGGCGCGATCTGCGGTAGCGCATCGGCCTTGCGTCCCGCGACTTGCAATATGCCGCTGAACCGCGCTCCCGCCAGGTCGGGCGAGACCGTCACGCTCGCGCCGAGCGTGCGTTCGAGCGCCTGCGCGACCTCGCCCAGCGGGGCATCGGAAAAGGCGATCTGGCCCGAGCGCCAGCCGCCGACAAGGCTGGTGGCGATGTCCGACACAGTGATGCGTCCGCTGGCACCATCGATCTGCGCGCGCCGTCCGGGGTTCAGCCGGACATTCTCGCCTTCCGGATTCACGATCACCGCACCTTCCGACACCGCCACGTCGACCGTCGCCCCGCTGCGCACGACGTTGAACGCGGTGCCCGCATCGACCAGCCGCACATCGCCCGTCTCGACGACGAACGGATCGCCATCGTCATGCCGGACGATGAACATCGCCTCGCCGCGCTCGAGCCGGGCAAAGCGCGGTTCGCTCCGGTCGAGCGTCAAGCGCGTGCCACCGTTGACGAGGATGCGGCTGCCATCTTCCAGCGCGATCGTGCGCGTCTGTCCGTCCGGCGTGCTGAGGATATAGGTCTGCGGGCGCATCTGCCAGAGCGGGATCAGCAGGATCGCGAGAATGGCGGCCGCCAGCGCCAGATAGCCGCGCCGCCAACTGCGCGCGCGGTTCGGCATCGTGAGCGTCTCGTCGTTTGCCGGGTGCGGCAGGGCAGGGGCGGCGGCGATCAGATCGGCCATCCTGGTGCCCGCTGCCAGTGCCGCGTCATATGCCCGGTTATGCCGTTCATCCGCGGCGAGCCAGTCGGTCAGCGCATCCCATCCGGCAAAATCGGCTTCCTGGGAGGCCAAAGCCCATTCGAGCGCCTCCTGGCGGATCTGTTCGTTCGTTTCTGTCATGCTGACCATCCTGCGACAGGGACGTCACCGCCCGGCTCATTCCGCATCGTGCGTCTCCTTCAGGCGGATCAGCGCGCGATAGGCCTTTTGCAGATCCTTCTCGACGGTGCTGAGACTGAGCCCGAGATGCTCGGCAATCGCGCGCTGGCCGAGCCCCTCGATGCGGAACAGTCGGAAGATGTCGAGTACCCGCTCGCCCTCGGCGCGCAGCACCGCCTCGGCCTGGGCGAGCGCCTGGCGCGCGGCAAGCGCCCGATCGGGCAGCGGCGCATCGGAGGCTTCGGCATCGTTGCTGCTGATCTCGATCCACTCGCCATCTCGCCTGCGCGCGCGCTGTGCCGAGCGATAGCGATCGTGCATCACGTTGTTGAGCGCGCGGAACAGATAGCTGCGCGGATCGGCAACCGGGCTGGTCTGCGCTGCGTTGAGCCTCAGCCATGTGTCCTGAAGGATATCCTCGGCTGCATCGCCCGCGCCGCGCGCGCGCAGGAAGCGCACAAAGCTTTCGCGCTCGGCCAGCAGCATGGCTTGCAGGCCCTGCGAGGGCGGGGATGTTCCGGATTCGGGCAAGGCAATGCAGACTTCTGGTGTGACGCACATGCTGGCAGACGTCACGGCCGATACCAAACCGTAAGCTGGATGCCATTTTTATTCGGCGAACGGAAAAGCGATGCGGGATCGACGGAACGGTGACGTCTGCTCCATGCAAGCTGCCAAACCCCCGGCATGCTTGACCCGGGTCCAGATGCCCCCTTGGACCTGATGCACCTTGAGGACAGCGTTTTGCTAGCCGCGTCCTCAAGGTGCATTTGCGGACCGGGGCAAGGTCGGAGTGTCCCGTTGTCGCCCGTGCTGATGCTGATCGCTGCCGCATTGCAGGTTGCAGCCCCTGCGGCAGCGGTGGCGCGCGATACCGGAGCGAGCGGGGACCTAATCTTCGTTCCGCCGATGTCGGACGCATCTCCCGTTGGCAATGTGCCGGGCCCCGATTGCCTCATGCTCGATCATGTGCGTTCGACCCGGATCATCCCGGAAACGGGGATTGTCTACCGCCTGTCCAGCCGCCGCGAGTTCATCAATCGCCTGCGCGGAAATGCCGGGGCCTTGAACGGAAGGCAGGTCATCCTGATGCGTACCAGCAGGCCGCTGCTGTGCGCAGGGGATATCGTCTATCTGGCCGATGGCTCCGGCGGCGCGGGCATGACCTTTGTCGGTCTGGGTCGTTTCGAGCGCTACGATCCTGCGATGGCGCAGGGCCCGGTCAGCGAAACCGGGTTCTCGCCTTGAGCGTCGATACCACGTCTTCATGGCCCAGCCGCCGCCAGCGAGCGTCGACAAGGCTGTGCACGCCGAACATGAAAAGCCCGATGGCCACCAGCGCGAACAGTTCCGGGTGATCGGTCAGCGAGGTGAGGGCATCACCAAGCCCCTTGACCTGTCCTGCCGCACCGAACCATCCGGCGGACAGCAGCGACACGCCGATCACGCCGAACACCACGGCACGCGCGACAAGACCGGCACGCGCGACCGGAACGACCCAGCGCGGCGCGCCGCTCGCCATTCCCTGCATGAACTCGGTGGTCCAGGCTTTGACAAGCTGGTGCGCAGCGGCGGCCAGAAAGGCGAGGCCGAGAATGCCGAGAATGGTGCCGCCCAGCGGGAAATCGAGCATCATCCCGGCCGCGCGCTGCTCGGTGTCGCCACCGGTGCTCGCGCTATCGCCCATCGCCAGCCGGGCTGCGGCAAAGGCGAGGAAGAAATGGGCCAGCCCGCTGGCCGCGTAGCCGATGCGGATCGCCATGCCCTTGGCTTCACTGCCCTTGTCCTCGCTGTCCATCGCCGCGCCATAGAGCCGGTACGCACCGTAGAATGCCAATCCCAGTGCGAGCAACCATAGCAGCCAGGGCCCACCGGGCATGTCGCGAACCGAACGGAATACGCCTTGCGGGCTGGCATCGGATGCACTCGCCCCGGTCAGGGCCAGCCAGGCCAGCAGGCAATAGACCACGCCTCGGGCGAACCATCCGGCGCGCGCAAAGGTTTCAAGCTGCCTCATCCTGTCGATCATGTTGTTCCTGCTCCGGTGTTGGCAGGCGTACGTGCCGGTGTGGGGCTGGTTCCGGTTGCCCCGCACAGAAAGGCCAGCGCAGATGAACAGCGATAACGGACGCGATTGCGCGTCGCATCGATCGAGCTAACCCGAACTCGCCCATTGAGGCGTCGGCGGGAACCTAATGGCCTGTGTGCGGTAGTGGCGGATGAAGGAGAAATGACATGATCAAGAATATCGTCGGCGCGATCATCGGTGCCAAGCTGGCAGGCAAGACGCCCAAGGCGGACAGCGCCGCGGGTGCCACGACGGGCGCCATTGCCGCCTCCGCCATCCCGTTCGTCATCTCGCGCATGAGCCTGCCCTCGCTGCTGGCCATCGGTGCGGGTGGCTATCTGCTCAAGAAGCGCAGCGAACGTAAGGGCTCGCGCAAGCTTCCCTATTCCTGATCTAGCGTGACCAAAGGGGGGCAGCGCAGGTGTCTCGCGCGCTGCGCACACCGCCGAGCGCCTGCTCCCCTTTTTCCGAGCACACTCCGCCGCCAACCCTTGTCATGGTCCACTGGGTCATGGTCACGACTGGCGGCGGATTTGCCTTGTCTTCCCATCGGGCCGGCTTGCTGAGGAGCATTGGTGCACAGGGTGCAGGCGCACCTGAGCCGATAGGGCAGTACCCCCCCATTTTAGGGGGGTGGAAACGTATCGCCTTAACCGACTTTTATGAATCCCGACGTATCGCCGAAAATCTAGCCCCACTGCTGCGATCAGGAGAGGTTACATGTTTCGGTACTTTACCACGGATGCGCCCATTCGGCGCAAGTTCGACATGTTGTTGACAGCGCTTCTTCCACTTGCCGCTTTGCCCCTGCTGCTAACCATTTTCGGTTACGGTAGCAGTGCCCTTGCCATTCCGATCGACAGCTTTGCCGTCGTGATGGTCGGCGCCATCATGCTGGGCGCGAAACGGCGCATCTGCGATCCCTATGTCAGCACTGTCGTGCGCATGGAGGCTCTGGCGGCAGGCGATACGTCTTCGCCGATCCCCTATGTGCATCATAAGGATTGCGTCGGTCGGATGAGCCGCGCGATGCTGATCTTCAAGGACAATGCGGAAGCGCGGCAGGCCTCGGACAACCAGTTGCAGGACGTCATTGGCGAGGTGACCAGCGCGCTTGGTCATATGCGTGATGGCGATCTCAACTACACCATCCGCATCAATGCCGAACTGGGCGAGAAGGCCAATGCCATTAGCCATGCCTTCAACGACGCCACCGCAGCCTTGTCGGAAATCCTGGCAAAGGTCGCCTCCACCGCGAGCAACGTGCTCAACGGTGCTTCGGAAATCCGCTCCGCCTCGGACGATCTGGCCAGCCGGACCGAACAGCAGGCTGCCAATCTGCGCGACAGCGCGCAGGCCATGGCGGAAGTGACACAGATGGTCCAGCAGACGGCGCAGAACGCGGGCGAGGTCGGCTCTCAGGTGGCCGAGGCGCACAGTGCGGCCAGCGATGGCGGCGAAGTCGTCAGCCGCGCTGTGCACGCCATGCATGCAATCCAGAAATCGGCGAGCGAGATCACCAACATCATCGACGTGATCGATGGGATCGCTTTCCAGACAAATCTGCTGGCGCTGAACGCCGGCGTCGAGGCAGCGCGGGCAGGTGATGCCGGCAAGGGCTTTGCCGTGGTCGCCAACGAAGTGCGTGCGCTCGCCCAGCGATCGGCGGATGCAGCCAAGGACATCAAGGAACTGATCACCGCCTCGACCGCCAGCGTCTCCGATGGCGTGGCGCTGGTCGACGAGACGGGCTCGGTGCTGCTGCAGATCGGCGACCGTGTTGCCGGCATCAACGCGCGCATCGCGCAGATTTCGGAATCGGCGCAAATCCAGGCGAGCCGACTGCAGCAGGTCAATCTCGCGGTGGGCGAGATGGACAAGATGACGCAGCAGAACGCCGCCATGGTCGAGGAATCGACGGCTGCGGCGCGCAGTCTGGCCGATGAGGCCCATGATCTTGCACAGGCCGTGCAGCGGTTCAGCGCCAGTGCATCCGTTGCAGATATCCGCCCTGTGCCGACACAGCCCGTACGCCGGGCCATGGCACGCCCTGCGCCCCGCATGGCCGGCAATCTCGCGCTGCAGACGAAGTTCGACGACAGCGACTGGTCGGAATTCTGAACCCGGCTCAGCCGCCGCAAGACGTCGCCTCCCCATCTTCCGGCCTCACGGTGCCCGAACGCGCATCGTGGGGCCGTTTTGCGTCTGACCCTGCACCGGGTTGAAAAGCCGACCGACCGTTTCGATATACCCCCATAGGGTATATGTGGGAGGCGAGTCTGCCATGACGAAGGACAGGATGGCGATCATCCATCGGCTCAAGCGGATCGAGGGCCAAGTGCGAGGCGTAACCCAGATGGTGGCGGACGATCGCTACTGCATCGACATTCTCACGCAGCTGCAGGCGGTAAAGGCCGCGCTTGCCAGGGCGGAAAGCGCAATCCTGAAGGACCATGCCGCGTGCTGCGTCGCCGAGGCGATCGCATCGGGCGATGCCGAGCAGCAGCAAATCAAGTTCAGCGAACTGGTCGACCTGTTCGAGAAGGTGAAACGATGAGCGAGAAGAAGACGGCGGTGCTCTACCGCATGGTGATGGACAAGCATGTCTGTCCCTTTGGGCTAAAGAGCAGATATCTGCTCGAAAGCCAGGGTTACAAGGTCGAGGACCACTGGCTCAGAACGCGCGAGGAGACCGACGCGTTCAAGGCGAAGCACGGCGTCAAGACCACACCGCAGACCTTTATCGCTGGCGTGCGCATCGGCGGCAATGACGACCTGCGTCGGCATTTCGGCAAGAAGGTCAAGGACCCGGATGCAGTTTCCTATGTTCCGGTGATGGCGCTGTTTGCGATGGCCGCGCTGATGGCGGGCGCGATCAGCTGGCTGACGCTGGGGACGATGCTGTCGGTGCGGACGGCGGAAACGTTCATCGCCGTCGCCATGTGCCTGCTGGCGGTGCCCAAGCTGCAGGATGTCGATGCCTTTGCCACCATGTTCCTGGGCTATGATCTGCTCGCCAGGCGCTGGCTGCCTTATGCCTATATCTATCCGTTTGCCGAGGGACTGGCGGGCGTGCTGATGCTGGCGCGGGCGCTGGACTGGGTGTCGATCCCGCTTGCGCTGTTCATCGGATCGGTCGGCGCGGTGTCGGTCTTCTACGCGGTCTATGTGCAGAAGCGCGACATCAAGTGCGCCTGTGTCGGTGGCAGCTCGCGGGTGCCGCTGGGCTTCGTCTCGCTGACCGAGAACGTCATGATGGTCGCCATGGCGCTGTGGATGGCGCGCGGCCTGGCGATGTGATGCGGCTCAGGCGCTGGGCGTGTCGCCGACGCTGGCGGGGCGATAGGCGCTGGCGATCCATTCCAGCCGGCAATTGGCAAGCGATTGCGACAGATCCTCCGATTCCAGGATTTCGGCGATCGCGACCTGACGCTGGGCCAGCAGGTCGATATCCTGCAGCAGCGTCAGGTTGCGGATCGCCGTTTCCTCGTCCTGGCAGAGCGACGAGCCGACCTGTTCGGTCAGATGCCCGGTGGAGCGCAGCAGATCGGCTATGACGCGCAGGGCCGTGCGGTCATGCAGCATTCTGCGTCGCCTCGTCGACCGGGCACAGGCGTGCGCCGAATTCGGCAGGGGGCACGAAGTTCATGATGCCCTTGGCGATGGCAGCACCGATCATTTCGGGGATCAGCGCGGTGTCGGGCGATTGCAGCAGGCAGGTGCCTTCGGCTGCACGCAGCGCGCCCATGCCCGCCGCGCCGTCTTCACCGCCGCCCGAAAGCAGCAGGCCGACGCCCTTGGCACCCACCGTCTTGGCGAGCGAGGCTAACAGCAGGTCGGCCGAGGGGCGGGCGCCGTTGACGGGATCGCGCTCGACCAGCCGGATGCGGCCATTGGGCCAGCTGTCGATCACCACGTGATAGCGCGGATCGACGGCGACATGGATGATGCCCGGCTCGAGCAGCGCGCCATCTTCGGCGATCTTGATCTGCGCGCGGCAGTCCTTGTTGAGATTGGCTGTCAGCGAGGCCGAGAGCGCCTCGTCGATCGCCAGCGACACGATGGTCGGAGGACAGTTGGTCGGCAGGCTGGTGACCGCGATGGTGGCCGGGTCGATCGACCCCATGCCGCCTGCGATCGCGATGACCTGGCCGGTCCAGCGATAGTTGAACGATGCGCTGAGGTCGACCGCGTCCTTGGCCTTGGCCCGCGCTTCCAGATTGGTGCGCGCGGCGGTGAGCACGGTTTTGCACAGCTTGCCCGAGATCTTGGCGAATTCTTCCGCCGTCGCCTTTTGCGGCTTGGGGAAGCAGTCGACCGCGCCCAGTTCAATCGCGCGCAGCGAGATGTCCGCGCCCTTCTGGGTCAGCGTCGAGAGCATCACCACCGGGATGGGCCGTTCGGCCATCAGCTCGGCGAGGAAGTCGATCCCGTTCATCCCCGGCATTTCGACGTCGAGCGTCAGCACGTTGGGGCGCAGTTCGGCGATGAGCTCGCGCGCCTCGATGACGTCGCGGGCAGCGCCCAGCACCTCGATATTCTTGTCCTTCTCCAGCGCGCTGGTGAACAGCGCACGCATGGTGATGGAGTCATCGACGATCAGAACACGGGCGGCGGCAGTCATGGGATGGACCCTTCAGTTACGGTAAACGGTGATGCTGCTCAGGCAGCGTCGGCATATTCGATTTCATGGGTGAGCGCGACGAGATCGAGCACCATCACCATCCGGTCGTCGAGCGAGGCAAGACCTTCAAGGAAGGGCAGGACCGAATCGCCCGTGGTCGGCGGCGGCTGCAACGCGGCCTGATCGAAGGTCACGATGTCGCGCACCGCATCGACGATCATGCCCTTGAGCTGGCCTGCGACCTCGGTCACGATGATGACATGGCGCTCGCCGGGCTTGGACTTGTTCCAGCCCAGGCGCGCAGCAAGGTCGATGACCGGCAGCACGATGCCGCGCAGGTTGACGACGCCGGCGACATAATCGGGCACGCGCGGCAGGCGGGTGGTGGGCGACCAGGCGCGGATTTCGCGGATGCCCATGATGTCGATACCGAAGGTCTGGCCCTCGACTTCAAACGTGATCAGCTGACGGTTCATTTCTCTTCCCCCAACAACGAAACAGGATCAGTGCGTGACGCGGCGGACCGCAGCGGCGAGCTTCACCGCATCGAACGGCTTGACGATCCACCCTGTCGCACCGGCCCGACGCGCTTGCGCCTTCTTCTCCTCGGACGCCTCGGTGGTCAGCACCAGGATCGGGCGGTTCTCGTGAATCGCGCCTTTCCGCAGATGCTCGATCAGACCAAAGCCATCCATGCGCGGCATGTTGATGTCCGTAATAACGACATCGCACTCGTTCTCCTTAAGCCAATCCAGCGCGGAAACGCCGTCATCGGCCTGGTCGACATGGAATCCTTCCGCCGTCAGCGCATGCTTGAGCAGCGCGCGCATGCTGGGACTGTCGTCCACGGTGAGGATGCGGGTTTTTTCTTGAGCAAAGGTCATCTTCTGGGGTCCTTGTTTCAGAACAGCTCAATATCGCCGTGGTCTTCGCGAAGCTTGGGTGTGGGCAGGTCTTTGGGTGCCTGGCTGTTGTCGACGATGCGGCAGCGCGCCTGGCCATGATAAGGGCGGAAATCGACGCGGCGGGCGGACGGCCCCCCGACCGACTGGCTGACCAGCGGGATCCCCTCCGCCTTGAGGAAAGAGTGCGCGAATTCGGCATTGGCCGTGCCGATCCAGCTCATCCCGCTCGACATGTTCGCCCCGCCATAGAGATGCGCGCGCAGCATGCGGCGGTCTGCGCCATAGGCGAGCATCTCGTTGATCAGCACTTCCATCAGGTAGACGCCATAATGTTCGTCCAGCCCGTCGTCGTTGCTGGGGCTGGCGAGCAGGAAATGGTTCATGCCGCCGATATTGTTCGACGCGTCATACAGGCAGCAGGCAATGCAGCTCCCAAGCACCGTGGTGAGTTCCAGCCGCGGATCGCCGCTGACGCGGGCCTGGCCCTGCATGACCATCAGGCGCACCCGCTTGTGCTTGGAAAAGTCGATGGCCTCCATCAGCATGACACGACGCCTCCGAAGGCGACTTGCGCAATGCGGTGGATCGGCGCGACGACGCTGGCAGCGCCGAGCGCGATGGCGGCTCCGGGCATGCCGAATACGACCGAGGTCGCCTCGTCCTGCGCGATGGTCATCGCCCCAGCTTCGGCCATCGCGAGCAGGCCGTGCGCGCCGTCGCTGCCCATGCCGGTCAGCTGGATGCCGATCGCGTCCGAGCCGAGATTCTGCGCGACCGAGTGGAACAGCACGTCGACGCTGGGGCGATGGCCGCTGACCTTGGGGCCGGGCCGCGCGCGGACATACATGCTCGATGCTGCGCTTCCGCGCACTTCCAGATGCCGCTCGGTCCCCGGCGCGATATAGACATGCCCGGCGCGTACCGGCAGGTCGGGCTCGGCAATCATCACCTTGGGCGCGCAGACCGAATCGAGGCGGCGGGCGACGGCTTCGGCAAAGGCGCCGTTGATGTGCTGCACGACCATGGTCGGCGGGCAGTCCGCCGGAAACTGGCTCAGCAGCACGTGCAGCGCTTCCACGCCGCCGGTCGAAGCGCCGATCGCGATCAGCCGCGTCTGCGCCGATCCCATGGTCTGGCGCGGGGCCGGGGCGGGCTTGGCACGGTCATGCGCCTGCACCTTGGCCTGGGCTGCGTTGCGGATCATCTCGGCGAGACGGCCCTGATCGGAGACGAGGATGTTGCCCGCCGCGCCGCTGGGCTTGGCATAACATTCGACCGCACCGATCTCGAGCGCGCGGACGGTCATCGCCGATCCGCTTTCGGCCAGGCCCGAGACGATGACCACCGGCGTCGGGCGCAGCGTCATCAGCTTCTCGAGAAATTCCAGGCCGCTCATGCCCGGCATCTCGATGTCGAGCGTGACGACATCGGGGTTGAGCGCCTTGATCATGCTGCGCGCCTCGCGCGCATCGACCGCCGTGCCCACCACCTGGATGTCCGCAGCCGGGCGCAGGGCCTCGACCAGCAGCGCGCGCATGGTGGGAGAATCATCGACGATCAGGACACGAATGCTCATGCGCCCTCCTTAAGGTAAATAGTCTTACCAATTTGCGTAAGGCGCGCGGCGGCAGGGCCAATAACGCGCTCGCTATGGCCAATGTAAAGATGGCCGCCGGGCAGCAGCTGCTCTGCAAATCGCGCGACAAGCCGCTCTTTCGTCGGCTGGTCGAAGTAAATCATGACGTTGCGGCAGAAGATCACGTCGAAGCGACGCTTCATCGGCCAGTCGTGCAGCAGGTTCAGCCGATTGAAGCTCACCAGATTGCGCACCTGCGGGTTGATCGTCGTGGTTGCCCCATTGGACTGGGTCCACAAGCGGCGCAGCTCCTGCGGCATGGCCAAGATATTCTCGGTCGAATAGCTCGCCGCACGGGCGGTATTGAGCACATTGTCGTCGAGATCGGTCGCAAGGATGCGCAGATCGGTACCCGCCAGCGTCGCGGCCATGCGCGGGTCCTCGCCCAGCAGCGTGGTGACGATCGACCAGGTTTCCTCGCCGCTCGAACAACCCGCCGACCAGATGCGCACCGGCTGGCCCTTGCGCGCCTTGGCGATCAGCACCGGGGCGACCTCTTCGCCGAGATGCTCGAAATGATGGTCTTCGCGGAAGAAATAGGTGTGGTTGGTGGTGAGCGCACAGATGACCCGGCGCAGCTCTTCCTCATTGCCCTTCAGAGAGGCGAGATAATCCGAAAAGGTGGTGAAGCGCGATTCGCGGACCAGCGGGGCCAGTCGCGAGTAGACCAGCATCGACTTGGCCGGAACCAGCACGATGCCTGCGGTATCGTGCGCCAGCCGCTGCACCGTCGCGAAATCCTCGGGCGAATAGACCGCCCGGCTGATCCCCGGCAGCGTTTCAAAGGCGATGGCCTGCGCGGTCACGCGACCTCCCGATAGCTCTGCGAACCGGCTTCGGCGACCACCAGGCCGTCGACATCGACGATCAGCGCGACGCGGCCGTCACCCAGGATGGTCGCGCCCGCAACGCATTCGACCGAGCGGTAATTGGCGTTGAGGCTCTTGATGACGATCTGGCGCTGGTCGACGATCGAATCCACCAGCAGCGCGGCTTGCCCTGCCAGTTCGGTATCGACGATGATGAGCACGGCTTCGGTAGGATCGTTGACCTCACCGTCAAGATCGAGCGCGCGGGCGATATTGACCACCGGAATGAACCGGTCGCGCGCCTTGAGCATCAGGCGACCATTGCCGAGGCGGTGGATCTCGCCTTCGCCCGGACGCAGGTTCTCGACGATGTGCGACAGCGGCAGCACCAGCGTCTGCGATCCAACCGTGACGGTCATGCCATCGGCAATGGCGAGCGTCAGCGGCAGCGTGAGGATGAAGCTGGTGCCTGCGCCCGGTTCGGTCTTGACGGTGATGCGGCCACCCAGATCCTTGACGTTCTGGCGCACCACGTCCATGCCGACGCCGCGACCCGAGATGCTCGAGACGGTTTCGGCGGTCGAGAAGCCGGGGGCGAAGATGAGGTTGTTGATCTCGTCGGCCGAAAGATTGGCATCGGGCGCGACCAGGCCCTTTTCGACGGCCTTCTTGAGCACCTTGGCCTGATCGATGCCGCGACCGTCGTCCTCGATGCGGATCAGGATGCGGCCCGAACGCTGCTCGGCGGAAAGCTTGAGCGTGCCGTCGGGCGACTTGCCGTTGGCGACGCGGGTTTCCGCATCCTCGATGCCATGGTCGGCGGCGTTGCGGATCAGATGGGTGAGCGGATCGCCCAGACGCTCGATGATCGTCTTGTCGATTTCGGTCGTCTCGCCCGAGACCTCGAGGTTGATGTTCTTGCCGGTGCTCGATTGCAGGTCGCGCAGCAGGCGCGGAACGCGGCTGAACACGGTGCTGATCGGCTGCGCCCGGATCGCCATCGCGCGTTCCTGCACGTCGCGGGTCAGCGATTCGAGCATGGCGAGTTCGCTGCTGTTGCGCATGCCGAAGGTCGACATCTGCTGGCCGAGCATGGCCTGCGCGATCATCATCTCGCCCACGGTGTCGATCAGCTGGTCGAGCTTGCGCAGGTCGATGCGCACCGATTGCGAAACCGGCGCGGCGGGGGCAGCCGGCGCCGGCTGCGAAGAGACGAGCGCGGGCTTGGGGGCAGCGTCAGCCTTGTCCGCCGGGGAAGCAGCCTCGACGGGAGCGGGTGCCGGGGCCGGTGCGACCGGAGCGGCGGCGACAGGCTCTGCCACCGGAGCGGGCGGGGCGGCGACGGGCGCAGGCGTTGGGTCGACGGCGACCGGTGCAGGTTCCGCAACCGGTTCGGCCACCGGTGCCGCTGCGACGGGAGCGGGTTCGTGTGCCGCTTCGGCGATGACGGGGGCAGGGGCCGCAGCCTCGGGCGTCACGCTGCCCGAATCAATGGCGACATCCAGGTCGTCACCCGAGAAGCCGAACACGTCCTCGATGGCATCGCGCTCGACCTCGCCGGGCAGCGTCACGTCCCAGGCAAGATAGGCGGCTGCAGGGTCAAACGCGTCCAGATCGGGCAGGGCGCTCGTGTCGAGACGCACGGTGCCTTCGCCCAGCGAGCGCAGTTCGCGCAACAGAAGCAGCGGCTCGCCGCCATTGAGCATCGCGCTGGCCTGGGGCTTCATGCTGACGCGCCACGCCGGCTTGGAGGGCGCGACTTCGGTGGCGATGTCGTTGAGCATCGCGTCGAGATCGAACGAGAGCAGATCGTCAATGTCCGACGAGGCTTCAGCCGCTGCCGGGGCGGGCGCTTCCGGCTCTGCCACCGCGACGGGTTCGGGCGCGGGTTCGACCGGAGCAGGAGCGGGGGCCGCTTCGGCAGGAGCCGCCGCACCGCCGCCCTGCTGCGCCGCTGCGAGCTGCGCGATCATCGCGCTGTCATCGGGGGCTTCGCTGCCTTCGAGCGCGCGGGCGACGTGATCGCCGAGCAGGTCGAGCGCGCGCAGCAGCAGCGACAGCAGGTCCTCGGTCATCGGCAGGATGCCGTCGCGAACGTCAGAGAGCAGGGTCTCGAACCCGTGCGTATAGACCTGCAGCGACGTGTAGCCGAACGCGCCTGCGCCACCCTTGATCGAATGGACCGAGCGGAACACGTCGTTCACCGCATCCATATTGTCGGGCTGGCTCTTGCAGATGGTCAGCGCCCGTTCGGCGGAGGCCAGGGCTTCCTCGCACTCGGCGAAGAAGATGGTACGGATTTCCTCGTTGGTCATGACGGCATCCCATTTGCGCAGAGCATGTCCGGATCGGCACCGGCATTGGTCAGCGTGGCGCGCATTTTTTCAGAA
>CAXRCQ010000328.1:0-4176 GCA_964228845.1 Blastomonas sp. | reverse complement strand
CGCAACTCGGTGGCGAGCTATACCGTCAGCCTTTTGCAGCCGCGCGTCATCGCCGATATGGGGCTGGTCGAGCGCGGCTATCGCGTCATCGAGCGGCCTGTCTCGAACTTCCTGCCGCTGCCCCAAGGCGACCATCTGATCCTGGGCGGCGGGCTGGAGCGCACGCAGGCCGAGTTCGCGCGATTCTCCAGGCGCGATGCCGAGGCACTGCCCGGCTATTATGCGATGCTCGACCGGGTGGCCGATGTGCTGCGCGATCTGGCGCTGAGGCCACCGCCCAATTTCGGCGGCGGTATTGCGGGGCTGGTCGAGGCGCTGACCACCGGGCGGCTGCTCTCGCGGCTTTCGCGCGAGGTGCAGCGCGACATGCTCGAGCTGTTCACCAAGTCTGCGCGCGAATTCCTCAGCCAATGGTTCGAAAGCGATCCCGTCCAGGCCGCGTTCGGCTTCGATGCGGTGGTCGGCAATTATGCCAGTCCCGACACGCCGGGATCGGCCTATGTGCTGCTGCACCATGTCTTCGGCGAGGTGAACGGCAACAAGGGCAGCTGGGGGCATGTGGTCGGCGGGATGGGCAGCATCACCCGGATGATGGCCGAGGCGTGCGCCGAACAGGGCGTGGACATCCGCCTCGACAGTCCGGTCGAGCAGGTGCTGGTCGAGGGCGCGCGCGCGGTCGGGGTGCGGCTGGCGAGCGGCGAGGAGATGCGCAGCCGCCGGATCGTCGCGAATGTGGGACCAAAGCTGCTCTACGGTCGGTTGGTGCCCGAAGCGGCGCTGCCGGAGGATTTCGTTCGGCGGATGCGCGGCTATGCCACCGGATCGGGCAGCTTCCGCATGAATGTCGCGCTCGATCGCTTGCCCGATTTCACCAGCCTGCCTGGGCAAGGCGAGCATCTGCGCGCCGGAATCGTGATCGCGCCGAGCCTCGATTACATGGACCGCGCGTTCACCGACGCGAAGGCGCACGGCTGGTCGCGCGAACCGATTGTCGAGATGCTGATTCCTTCCATCGTCGATCACAGCCTCGCGCCGCCGGGGCATCATGTCGCCAGCCTGTTCTGCCAGCAATTCGATCCCGCGCTCGCATGGACGCCCGAGCAGGAAGCCGCAGCAGCGGACACGATCATCGACACGGTCGAGACGCATGCGCCAGGCTTTCGCGCCTCGATCCTAGGGCGGCAGATACTCAGCCCGAAAGGCCTGGAGCGCACGTTCGGGCTGATCGGCGGCGATATCTTCCACGGGCGGATGAGCCTCGACCAGCTCTGGGCGGCACGGCCGGTGCTGGGCTATGCCGATTATCGCGGGCCGTTGAAGGGCCTGTACATGTGCGGATCGGGCACGCATCCGGGCGGCGGCGTCACCGGCGCGCCGGGGCACAATGCCGCGCGCGCTATCCTGGCCGACCGGCGCTGGCGACGGGCATGAAAAAACCCCCGCGATACGGAATCGCGGGGGTTTTTCTCTTTTCGCAGCGCGGAAGGATCAGGCCTTCTTGGCAGCGGCCTTTTTCGCCGGAGCCTTTTTGACAGGCTTTTCGGCAGCGTCGGCGGTTTCGGCCGGAGCCGCTTCCTTCTTCGCAGCCGCCTTCTTGGCCGGAGCCTTCTTGGCGGGCTTGGCTTCCTCGGTCGCTTCCGCTTCTGCCGGAGCCGCCTCGGCCTCCTTCTTCACCGCAGCCTTTTTCGGCGCGGCCTTCTTGGCCTTGGGCTTTTCGTCATGGCTGTGGTCGTGGCCGCAATCGGGACCGTGGACATGGCCGTCCTCGTCCGCCTCGATCGCTGCTTCCAGTTCCTCGCGGGTGACCTTGCGGTCGGTGATCGTCGCCTTGTCGAACAGGAAGTCGACGACCTTGTCCTCATAAAGCGGCGCGCGCAGCTGGGCGGCGGCCATCGGCGTCTGGCGGATATATTCCGCGAAGCGCTGACGGTCTTCCTGGCGATATTGCTGCGCGGCCTGCGCGATCAGCATGTTCATTTCCTGCTGCGAGACTTCGACGCCATTGGCCTGGCCGATCTCGGAGAGCAGCAGGCCGAGGCGCACGCGGCGCACCGCAATCGCGTGATATTCGTCGCGATCCTTTTCCATCTCGGCGCGGGCGGCCTCGACATCCTCTTCCTGCGCGGCTTCCTGCTCGAGCTGCGCCCAGATCTGGTTGAACTCGGCCTCGACCATCGAGGGCGGAACCTCGAAATCATGATTGGCGGCGAGCTGGTCAAGCAGGCGACGCTTCATATGGGTGCGGGTCAGGCCGTTCAGCTCCTGCTCGAGCTGGCCCTTGATCAGGCCGGTCAGCTGTTCCAGGCTTTCCAGACCCAGCGACTTGGCGAAATCGTCGTCGAGCTTGGTCTCGCCGGGCTTCTTCACTTCGCCCACGACGATGTCGAAGGTTGCGGCCTTGCCGGCAAGATCGGCAGCGCCGTAATTTTCTGGGAAGGTCACGTTGATCACGGCTTCGTCATTGGCCTTGAGGCCGACAAGCTGATCCTCGAAACCGGGGATGAGCTGGCCCGAACCGATGACCACGGCCATGCCTTCGCCCTTGCCGCCTTCGAACGGAACGCCATCGACCTTGCCTTCGAAGTCGATGACGACCTGGTCGCCCTCCTTCGCCTTGTAGCTCTTGGGCGCGGTGTCATAGCTCTTCTGGCCGTCGGCGATGCGCTGCAGCGCTTCGGTCACGGCTTCCTCGGCGGGCTCGACCGTCAGGCGCTCCAGCGTGATCGAATCGATCGACGGGGCAGGCACTTCGGGAAGCACTTCGAGCGAGACCTTGACCTCGGCATCCTTGCCGGCGGCATAATCCTCATTGAGGTCGACCGAGGGCTGGATCGCCGGGCGCAGGTTGTTGTCGCGGATCGCCTTGTCGACGCTTTCCTGGATCGTCGCGTTGAGCGCATCGGCGTGAATCGATTCGCCGTGCATCTTGCGAATCAGGTTGGCGGGCACCTTGCCGGGGCGGAAGCCGGGCATGCGCACCTGCGGCGCGATCTTCTTCACCTCCGCATCGACCCGGGCATCCAGATCCTTGGCGGCGATGGTGATGGTATAGGCCCGCTTCAGGCCCTCGTTCAGCGTCTCGACAATCTGCATCGGCTTAAACTCTTGTCTTTCCATAATAAGAAAGGGCAATCCCGCCCTTTCCCGGCCATCCATGCGATGGTGCGGGCGAAGGGACTTGAACCCCCACATCTTGCGATACCAGAACCTAAATCTGGCGCGTCTACCAGTTTCGCCACGCCCGCGTCGCGGTAATCAAGCGTGCGCGTCTAAAGAAGGTTGCCGCAAAGGGCAAGGGGGCGCGTCCCGGCGGCCGATGGCATGCGCAACCGCTTGATCGGGAAGGCGTTGGGAAGGCGAAAGGAGCCTTTTCATGGCCACACGTCCCGACGACCCCGAGATTCCCGCGCCCGACCGGATCGAGCCGCAAAGCCCGCCCGAGCTGCCGGTCACCCCGGCACCGATGGAAGACCCGGTCCAGCAGCCGCCCGAGATCGATCCGGTCGGCCCCGATACCGTCGAGCCCGGCCGCGGCCCCGACGAGCTGCCGACCAGCTGATCCCGAATATTACCGGCCCGAGGGAGCGGCGGCTTCCTCGGGCAGCACCACGAACGACCAGGCCTTGTCCTTGACCAGATATTTGGCCGCGAGCGCCTGCATCTTCTCGGGCGTCGTCACCGTGTAATCGGGCAGGATCGTGCGCAGCGCCGAGATCCGGCGCGGATCGCGCGTCGCACCCTGGAGCTGGTTGAGCCAGAAATTGTTGCCCGTGCTGGCGCGCGAGACAAGCTGGCGCAGCGGCTCGGTGGCGCGGGCGAGTTCGTCCGCATCGACCGGCTTGGCCGCGAGATCCGCCGCGATCGCATTGGCGATCTCGAAGAACTTGCCCACATTTTCCGGCGCAAGCTGTCCGATCACCCCGACATAACCGCCCTGATCGAACGCGATCGGCCAGTTGTTGAGCACCTGCGGCGCATAGCTCGCCCCGGCCTGGGCGCGCAGCTGATCGAACAGGCGGCTGTTGAAGATCGCGGTCAGGATCTCGAGCTGGCGGCTTTCCTGCACGCCCTCGAGCCCGCCCCCGGTCGGCCAGCCGATAAAGGCCGCCGCCTGATCGGGCGCACCTTCATGCCGCACGACCACCGGCTCGCTGCTGGGCGCGGGGAAGCGCACCG
>CAXRCQ010000327.1:0-9383 GCA_964228845.1 Blastomonas sp. | reverse complement strand
GATAATGCCCAGAGAATCGCTACGACACGCAGCATATCGTCCTCCCTCCGGCCCGCTGCGCGCCAGTCTAGTCCGGCGCGACAGGCTTGAGAAGAGTGTCGCTCACCCCCGCATCAGCATCGGGCCGAGCGGCTTGCCGGCAAAGAGGTGAACGTGCAGGTGCGGCACCTCCTGGTGCGCGTCGAGCCCGATATTGGCGAGCAGGCGATAGCCCGGCTCGACCAGCCCGAGCATCCGCGCCACCTCACCGACGCCGCGGACGAAGGCGGCGATCTGCTCGTCGGTGCCGCGCGCCGAAAAATCGTCCCAACTGACGAACGGCGCCTTCGGGATCACCAGAATATGCGTCGGGGCCTGCGGATTGATGTCCTTGAACGCCAGCACATGGTCGTCCTCGTGCACCTTGGTGCAGGGAATTTCGCCGCGCAGGATCTTTGCGAAGATGTTCTGGTCGTCATAGGGCAAGGTCGGATCGATGGGCATGGTCACTCCTTGGGGCGAGAGAGCTTTTCGGTGATGCCGGACGTGCCCTCGCGCGCGTCGAGCTCGGCGAGCACATCGGCCCAGGACAGGCCCATATCGGCGAGCAGCACCAGCAGATGGAAGACGAGGTCGGCGCTTTCGCTGACGACGCCCTTGCCGTCGCCCCGGATCGCCGCGATCACCGTCTCGACGGCTTCCTCGCCGATCTTCTGGGCAATCCGCGGGCGGCCGCGCGCGCTCAGCTTGGCGACATAGCTGCTATCGGGTGATGCCGTGCGCCGTTCGGCGATGACGGCTTCGAGCCTTGCGATGATCGGGTCTGCCATGGGCCGACGCTGTGCGCCGGAGCTCAGCGCACGTCAAGCATGGTCAGGCTTTTGGTGGGCCCTTGCGATTGCGCCCAACCGCCCAGCGCCCGATCAGCAGCCCGGCTATACCCAGGCAGAGCAACCCGAAACTGCCCGGTTCGTTAATTTCTATCCAGCTGCGAATGCCGTCGGCGCGGGTCAGGCCATCGAGCGTGATCCGTCCCAGCGGACTCGCCTGAAGCGGCGCGCTGAGACCAAGAACAGGCATGATGACGGCAATGCCGCGCACGACCTTCAACCTTTCGATTCTGCCGGGTTTCAATCCGGGACAGTTCATGCCCAATGGTTAAGCAAGCGCCTTGCCAAATGCCGCAAGCGCCCAGAATGGCTGGCTTTCGATGGTTAATGCCCCTGCCTGATAGGGCGCGAGTGTCAAGCCAGCCGACAATCGGCTCGTCGCAAATGCTGTAAAATCAATGCGATCGTGCGGTCAAACCGGCCTCTGCCAGCGCCCGATGCGCATCGGAGATGCTCGCCTCGCCAAAATGGAAGATCGAGGCGGCGAGTACCGCGCTGGCATGGCCCATCGTCACGCCTTCTACCAGATGACCGATATGGCCGACCCCGCCGCTGGCAACCACCGGGATATCCACCTGATCGGCGATGGCACGGCTCAGATCGAGATCATAGCCGTCGCGGGGACCGTCGCGGTCCATCGAGGTGACGAGCAGTTCCCCTGCCCCGAGCCGGGTCACGTTCAGCGCATGCTCGATCGCGTCGATGCCGGTTTCCTTGCGCCCGCCATGGGTGAATATCTCCCAGCCCTGGCCATCGGCGCGGCGGCGCGCGTCGATCGAAGCGACGATGCACTGGCTGCCGAAGCGTTCGGCGATGTCAGCGACGACCTCTGGGCGCGAGACAGCGGCGCTGTTGACCGCGACCTTGTCGGCTCCCGCGAGCAGCAGGGCGCGCGCGTCCTCCGCGCTGCGCACTCCTCCGCCGACGGTGACGGGCATGAAGCAGACCGCGGCAGTACGACGAACGACATCGATGATCGTGCCGCGCGCCTCATGGCTGGCGGAAATGTCGAGAAAGCACAGTTCGTCGGCTCCGGCGGCGTCATAGGCGCGCGCCTGCTCGACCGGATCGCCCGCATCGCGCAGGTAGACAAAGTTCACGCCCTTGACGACGCGGCCATTGGCGACGTCGAGACAGGGAATGACGCGAACCCGGACGCTCATCCGCGCGACGCCATGGCGATTGCGGTGGCGAGATCGAGCCGTCCGTCATAGAGCGCGCGGCCCGTGATGACGCCTTCGATGCCGTCTTCGGCGTGCAGGCTGAGCAGATGAATGTCGTCGATGCCCTTGACCCCGCCGCTGGCGATCACCGGGATGTCGGTGGTGCGCGCCAGCGCGACGGTTGCGTCGATATTGCAGCCCTTGAGCAGTCCGTCGCGTCCGACATCGGTGAACAACAGGCTTGCGACGCCCGCGTCCTCGAACCGGCGTGCCATGTCCGCGACCGGAACGTCCGAGACATCGGCCCAGCCATGCGTCGCGACCATGCCATCGCGCGCATCCACCGCAACGACGATGCCGCCTTCATAGGCCTTGGCCATGTCGCGCACGAATTCCGGATCGGTCAGCGCCGCCGTGCCGATGACGACACGCGCCACGCCGAGGTCGAACCAGCCTTCGACCGCTTGGCGCGTGCGGATGCCGCCGCCAAGCTGGAGATATCCGGGAAAGGTCGAAATGATCGATTCCACCGCGCCGCGGTTGACCGCCTCGCCCGCGAACGCCCCGTCGAGATCGACCACATGGAGGTGCTGCGCGCCTGCTTCGGCAAAGAGCTGCGCCTGCGCGGCGGGATCGTCGCCATAGACCGTCGCGCGGGCCATGTCGCCTTCGGCCAGACGAACCACCTGGCCCCCCTTCAGGTCGATCGCAGGGAAGACGATGATGCTCATGAAACGGTCCAGTCGAGAAAGCGGCGGAGCAGATCGAGGCCATAGGCCTGGCTCTTTTCCGGATGGAACTGCACGCCCAGGATGTTGCCGCGCGCAACGGCAGCGGTCACCGCACCGCCATGATCGGTGACGGCAGCGACATCGGCGTCATCGGCAACGGCGAATTGATAGCTGTGCAGGAAATAGGCCTCGCCCGGCACGATCAGCGGCGCGCCATCGCAGGGGGTCACGTCGTTCCAGCCCATATGCGGCACCTTGATCGACGGCGTCGCTTCCATCGCGCACACCTCGCCGGCAATCCAGCCAAGCCCCGTGTGCGTGCCATGCTCGAGCCCCCGCTCGGCGAGCAGCTGCATGCCCACGCATATGCCGAGGAACGGCACCTTGTCTCCGCGCACCCGCACTTCGAGCGCATCGATCATGCCGGGGATCGCCGAAAGGCCGTTCATGCACGCGGCAAAGGCACCCACGCCGGGCAGCACGATGCGGTCGGCCGCGCGCACCAGCGCGGGGTCGTCGGTCACTGCGATATCGGCAGCCCCGGCAGCCTTCAGCGCATTGTGGACACTGTGCAGATTGCCCGCGCCATAATCGATCAGCGCGACGCGATCAGCCACCCAATATGCCCTTTGTTGACGGCACCGCGCCCTGTTTGCGCGGGTCGATCTCGACCGCCGAGCGCATCGCGCGGGCAAAGCCCTTGTAGATGCTCTCGCAGATATGGTGATTGTTTGCGCCGTAGAGCAGCTCGATATGCAGCGTGAGCCCTGCGGTCTGCGCGATCGAATGGAACCAGTGCTCGAACAGCTCGGTGTCCATCTCGCCCAGCCGGGGCTGGGTGAACGCCGCCTTCCAGACGAAATAGGGGCGGCCCGAAATGTCGACGGCGACGCGGCTCAGCGTTTCGTCCATCGGCGAATAGGCATGGCCGTAACGCACGATGCCGCCCTTGTCGCCCAGCGCCTGGGTCAGCGCCTGACCGATCGCAAGCGCGCAATCCTCGGTGGTGTGGTGCTGATCGACATGCAGGTCGCCCTTGATCCGGCAGGTCAGGTCGATCAGCGAATGGCGCGAAAACTGCTCGACCATGTGATCGAGGAAACCGATGCCGGTCGACACGTCGAACTGGCCTGTCCCATCGAGGTTCAGCTCGACGAGAATGTCGGTTTCATGGGTCTTGCGTTCTATCCGGGCGGTGCGCATGCTGCGCCCTATAATCAGCTTGCAGACTCGCGCAACAATTTTGCCGCTGGTCGCCGGATGCTGGCGTGCGGGCATTAGCGCCTTGACCCTGATCGATTGTCAGTCCAACAAAATGGGCATGAGTGACGATGCGCCCGACAGCCTGATTCCCTATGACGAGATCGTCCAGGAAGCCCTGCGCGCGGTCGTTGGCCGGGTTCTGGGCGAGGTCGAATCGAACGGGCTGCCCGGCAACCATCATTTCTACATCACCTTCAAGACCCGCTCGCCGGGCGTGGACATCCCCCGCCATCTGGTCGAGCGCTTCCCGGACGAGATGACGATCGTCCTCCAGCAGAAATTCTGGGACCTGAAGGTCGAAAAGACCGGCTTTTCGGTGGGGCTGAGCTTCAACCGCGTGCCCGCGCACCTGTTCATCCCGTTCAGTGCGATCACCGCATTTGTCGACCCGGCGGTCGATTTCGGCCTGCAATTCCAGGTCTCGGGCGATACGCCTCCGCCCGAGCCGCACGAAGCGGCCGAAAACGATCATCCCGGCGGCGATGGCGATGGTTCCAATGTCGTCAGCGTGGATTTCGGCAAGCGCAAATAGCGGCTTTGAGGGCCGCCTTTCACGGATTGGGCCTTTGACAGACATGGATACCCGCATCGAAAGCGACTCGCTGGGCGAGATCGCGGTTCCGGCCAGTTGCTATTGGGGGGCGCAGACCCAGCGCAGCCTCGGGAACTTTCCCTTCGCGCCGCATGAACGCATGCCGATCGGCATCGTGCATGGGCTGGCGGTGGTCAAGCAGGCAGCAGCGCGGGTAAACCGCAACCATGGCCTTGCGGGCGAATTGGCCGACGTGATCGAGACTGCGGCGATCGAAGTGGCATCTGGCGCGCTCGACGACCAGTTCCCGCTCACCATCTGGCAGACCGGCAGCGGTACCCAGAGCAACATGAACGTCAACGAGGTGATCGCGGGCCGCGCGAACGAGCTGCTGACCGGCCAGCGGGGCGGCAAGACCCCGGTCCATCCCAACGATCATGTCAACAAGAGCCAGTCGTCCAACGACGCCTTCCCCACCGCGATCCATATCGCGGCGAGTCTCGCTGTGCAGACGCGGCTGCGCCCTGCGCTCGACCGGCTCACCGACGCGCTTTCCGAGAAGGCGGCGGCCTGGGACGATATCGTCAAGATCGGCCGCACCCATTTGCAGGACGCGACCCCGCTGACCCTGGGCCAGGAATTTTCCGGCTATGCCAACCAGCTCTATCGCTGCGGTCGGCGGATCGAGCCGGCGGTGGTGGCGGGCACCTATCGCCTCGCCATCGGCGGAACGGCAGTCGGTACCGGGCTCAACGCGCCAAAGGGCTTTGCCCAGGACATGTGCGAAGCGATTGCCGACATTACCTGCCATCCGTTCCATCCGGCGGAAAACAGCTTCGAGGCGCTGGCCAGCAACGACCCGCTGGTGCACCTTTCGGGTACGCTGAACACGCTGGCCGTCGCCCTCACCAAGATCGCCAACGATATCCGGCTGCTCGGCTCGGGCCCGCGCTCGGGTTTGGGCGAGCTCGACCTGCCCGCCAACGAGCCGGGCAGCTCGATCATGCCGGGCAAGGTCAACCCGACCCAGTGCGAGATGCTGACGATGGTCGCAGCGCAGGTCATTGGCAATCATCAGGCGATCACGATCGGCGGCCTGCAGGGCCATATGGAGCTCAACGTGTTCAAGCCGCTGATCGGCGCGAACGTGCTTCGGTCGATCGATCTGCTGGCGACGGGGATGGAAGGCTTTGCCGAGCGCTGTGTCGACGGACTGAAGGCCAACGAATCGCGCATCGCCGAGCTGGTCGAGCGCTCGCTGATGCTGGTTACCGCGCTCGCTCCCGTGATCGGCTATGACAATGCCGCCAGAATCGCCAAGCACGCGCACGAAAACGGGCTGACGCTCAAGCAGGCGGGTCTCGCTCTGGGGCTGGTCGACGAAGCCACGTTCGATGCGCATGTCCGCCCGCAGGACATGATCGGTCGCTAGGCCTTCCGGGGAACGCTCGGGCGACCGCACGCGTTTGAGCTTGGAACGCAAATCAGCTATGGATCCGTCATGACCAGCCCCGTGAACGACACGCCCGCCAATGCCACGCCCGTCGTGGATGCTCCCGAGCCGAAAGCGGGTACGGGCGTCACCACCCAGCCGTCGGACACGAACCCGCATTGGACGGTAGGGGCGTGGAATGGCGCAAGCCGCCTTATCACCACCGCCGCGAACGACGAGATGCTGCGGAACATGATCGGCCAGAAGGCGCGCACGCAGATCGCGGCGACGGTGTTCGGCGGTACCGTGATGGGTGCCATTGCTGCCCGCATCGCGACTCGATCGGTACCCGGCGCGCTGCTGGTCGGCGGGGCGCTGATCGCGAAAGCGGTTTATGACCAGCGCAAGGAAAAGGGCAAGCCGCCCAAGGCCTGATCTGCAGCCTGCCGCACAAACCGGTTGACGATTGGCGGCGGCTTTGGCCATGAGCCGCCATGGTCAACACCGTCATCCAAGCGCCCCTCGCCCGTCGCGGCCTGCTGTTCATCCTCTCCTCGCCCTCCGGCGCTGGAAAATCGACTATTGCGCGGATGCTGCTTGAACAGGATGGCCATATCGCGCTCTCGGTGTCGGTGACCACGCGCCCCCCCCGCCCAGGCGAGATTGACGGCAAGGATTACCATTTCATCGATGAGACCGAATTTCACCGTCTGGTCGAAGATAATGCCCTGCTCGAATGGGCCAAGGTGTTCGGCCATTATTACGGCACACCCAAGGCCGAAGTGAAGCAGGGTCTGCGCGACGGGCAGGATTTTCTGTTCGACATCGACTGGCAGGGCACGCAGCAACTCTACCAGCGCGCGGAGCAGGATGTGGTCAGGGTGTTCATCCTGCCACCCTCGCTGGAGGAATTGCACCGCCGGTTGCGCAGCCGCAATACCGACAGCGAAGAAGTGATCGCCGGGCGGATGGCGCGCGCGCAGGACGAGATCAGCCACTGGGATGGCTATGATTTCGTTGTCATCAACGACAATGTCGAAAACTGCTTCGAGAAAGTGCGTCAGATCCTCAACTCGGAACGGATGCGCCGCGCGCGCCAGACTGGGCTGATCGATTATGTCCGCGACCTGATGAATGCCCCCGCGCCCTGAGACCTTTCACATCACCCGGTCGAGCAGCTTCTTGCCCGATTTGAGCGGGTTCTTGCGGAAATTGGCTTCCTCGCGCCCGATATAGGTGAAGATGCCCGACATGGCCTGATCGGTGACGCTGTCGATCAGCCCGTCGCGACTGAGATCCACGCCTGCCAGCGCGCCGAGCATGCCGCCGGTGCCGCTTTTGCCCAGGCTGTCGAGCTGCTTGAACGCCCCTGTTCGGCCGAGCGCATTGCTGACCAGCGGGCGCATCTTCTGGCGCAGCACCTCGCCCGAGGTCCGGCGCAGATATTGCGTGCCGGCGGTATCGCCGCCCGCGACGATGCCGACGCCATCGCTGAGCGTCATCGAATCGATCGCGGAGCGAAAGACCGGCTTGGCCTCCTGCGCAGCCAGCCCCGCAGCATCGTTGAGCGACCGGACCAGATTATTGGTGATGCCCGCCTTGTCGGTCAGCTTCATCAGCTTGGTCGCTTTTTGCAGCGGCCCCGGCAGCAATATGCGTACGGCCTGATCGGCGTAGAAGGCCCCGGGCTGACCGAGCTGATCGAGCGCGCTGTCCGACGCATTGCCGAGCAGCGACTTCATCGATCCGCCGAGCGATGGCGAGGATTTGCGTGACTGGGCCTCGGCGACCGGCCCCGTCGCCACGATGGCCATGCTCAGGCCGACTGCCATTGCCAGCTTGCGGAAAGCCATTACCCGTCTCCCATGATCATTGCGGGGCGAGTGTGCATGAAAGAGGCGCGCGCCACCAGTGCGCGCGCCTCGATTTTACGTTGGCTGGCTTGAAATCAATGACCTTCGGGGTCGTAGCCGCCCTGCGGGACCGAAGCATTGACGATGCCGCCATCGACCGGGATGGTCGTGCCAATGACGTAATCCCCCGCGCGGCTGGCGAGGAAGATCACCGCGCCCGAAATGTCCTGCCAGTCGCCGACGCGCTTGTTCGGAATGCCGCTGGCCACCTTGTCGCCATAGTCGCGCGCGGCCTTGTTCATGTCCGAGGGGAAAGCGCCCGGGCCAATGCCGGTGACATAGATATGGTCGCGCAGCAGGCGGACGGCCATGCGCTTGGTCAGCTGGATCAGCGCCGCCTTGCTCGCCTGATAGCTGTACGTTTCCCAGGGATTCACGCGCATGCCATCGACCGAGGAGATGTTGATGACCTTGGCCGGGGTTTCGGCGCTCGCGCCCGCCTTGAGCAGGCCATGCAGCGCCTGGGTGAGGAAGAAGGGCGACTTGACGTTGAGATCCATCACCTTGTCCCAGCCCACCTCGGGGAAATCCTCGAACTCGGCGCCCCAGGCGGCTCCGGCATTGTTGACGAGGATGTCGAGCCGGCTTTCATGCTCGGCGAGTTGCGCGGCGAGCTGGCGTGCGCCTTCGATGCTGGAGACGTCGCAGGGCAGCGAAATGCAGTTCGGGCCCAGCTCTTCTGCGGTGGCATCGCATGCGGCAGCCTTGCGCGCCGAGATATAGACCTTGGCACCTGCGGCGATCAGCCCCTGCGCGATCATCTTGCCGATGCCGCGCGATCCGCCGGTGACGAGCGCCACCTTGCCCTTGACCGAAAACAGATTTTCAATGCTCATGTTCATCCCTCCGAACGCAAGGCTTCCCTTGCAATGATGGTGCGCTGGATCTCGCTGGTTCCCTCGTAGATGCGGAACAGGCGAACGTCGCGGTAGAAGCGTTCGATGCCGTAATCGGCGATATAGCCCGCGCCGCCGAAGATCTGCACCGCGCGGTCGGCGACGCGGCCGACCATTTCGGACGCGATCAGCTTGGCGCAGGCGCAGTCCTCGGTGATGCGCTCGCCGCGGTCCTTGGCCCTGGCGGTCTGCAGCACCAGCGCCTTGGCCGCCTTGCACTCGGCCACCGAGTCGGCGATCATCGCCTGGATCAACTGGAACTCGGCGATCGGCTTGCCGAACTGCTGGCGCTCCTTCGCATAGGCGATGCTGTCGGCGATCAGCCGCTCGGCCGCGCCGACACAGACCGCCGAAATGTGGAGCCGCCCGCGATCGAGCACGCGCATCGCGACCTTGAAGCCATCGCCTTCCGCGCCCAGCCGGTTCTCTACGGGCACGCGAATGTTGTCGAAATTGACGTCGCAGACATGCGCGCCCTGCTGGCCCATCTTGCGTTCTGGCTTGCCGACGGACAGGCCCGGCAGATCGCGCGGCACCCGGAACGCGGTGACGCCCTTGGGACCCGGCCCGCCGGTGCGCGCCAT
>CAXRCQ010000326.1:0-13792 GCA_964228845.1 Blastomonas sp. | reverse complement strand
CCGATCAGCCGCGGAACGCCGATCTTTTCCTTGAGGAAGATGACCGCCAGGATCAGCGAGAAGGGCACGCCGAGCTGCCCCGCAATCGCCAGCGCGCTGACATTGTTGGTCACCTTGAGCGAGAGGCCCACCGCGACATAGAACAGCCCGCCGCTGAGCACGCCCAGAATCCCGATCAGCTTCATCCGCCCCGGCACGATGCGCAGGAAGGGCAGACAGACCAATGCGACGATCGCCTGGCGCAGGAACGCGCCGGGCAGCGCACCGGCGCTGTCCACGGCGGATTTCATCGCGATGATGTTGAAGCCCCATAGCAGCATCATCATCACCGCCACGGCCCAGTCGAGCCGGCCAAAGCCGCGTTCGGGCAGGTCTTGGGGGTGCGAATCAGGCTGCATGCGCGCAGGCATAGGCCAAATGCCCGTGCAGAACAGCAATTTGCTGCAATTGCGAAGGATCAGCCGAGCGGAGGTGGAAGGCTCGAGAGGCCTGTCCGGCCCGGTGCGGCCTTGCAATACAGGCCGCGCATCTCGCGCGTGCCGGAGAACAGCTCGGTCTGGTCCATGACCGTTTCCGCCGCGCCGAGCATCAGCAGGCCATCGTCCTCCAGCGAACGTTCCAGCTTGGAATAGGCGATCGCGCGCGTCTCCGGCGCAAAATACATCAGCACGTTACGGCACAGGATGATGTCGAATCGGCCCAGATCACTGCGCGGTTTCAGGATATTCTCTTCCTGAAAGCGCACCATCTGTTGCAGCCGGGGGTCGATCACCCATTCGTCGCCATCCTGGCTGAAATAGCGCAGCATGTAATCGACAGAGAGGCCGCGCTGAATCTCGAACTGGCTGTACCGGCCCGATCTGGCGCGGGCGATGACCGCAGCGGAAATGTCCGTACCGACAATCTCGATATTCCAGCCGTCCCAGAGCTCGCGCTCATTGTCGATCAGCATCGCGACCGAATAGGCCTCCTGACCGGTGGAGGTTCCCGCGCACCAGATGCGCAGCGATCTGCGATGCGCGCGCCGATCGCGCAGTGCCGGAAAGGCCTCGGTCCGCAGCGTGGCGAACAGCGCGATATCGCGGAAGAAGAAGCTCTCGTTGTTGAGCATCAGTTCGAGCGATTCCTGCAGCAGTTTCTCGTTCTCCGCATCGGACAGCACTGCGACCAGCGCTTCGAGATCGGGAATGGCATGCTGCTTGAGCAAAGGTGCCAGCGCAGACTGGATGCGCCAGTAGCGGCTGGGCGCGATCTGCTGGCCGGTGCGGGTTTCCAGCAGGCCAGCCAGGATCCGCGTGGCGTCGGTGGAAGGTTGGGCGTGGATCATGCGTCCTCCAGCCAGCAATCGGCGATGAACCGGGCGATTCCGGCAGGTGGCAGGATGACGCTGGCCAGACCTGCGCGCGCGACGCTACCCGGCATGCCCCAGACGGTGCTGGTCTCGATATCCTGGACATAGACCGGCGCACCGGCATCGGCGAGCGCACGGGAACCGGCCAGGCCGTCGCTGCCCATGCCGCTGAGCATGATGCCCGCAGCGCCGCTGCCGAAACAGCGTGCGACCGCCTCCATCATCGGGTCCACCGACGGCTTGTAGGCGCTCGCGGGCCATTCGCGCAGCAAGGCGATGCGGACTTGCCCGTCGGCGCGATCAAGTCCCAGATGCGCATCGCCCGGCGCGCAATAGATATGCCCGCGCACGAGGGGCGCGCCCTGACTGGCAAGGCTGACCGGACGCAGACCCAGTTCCGCGATGTGCCGGACGAAATGCGGCATGAAATCGACCGGAAGGTGCTGGGTTATCAGGATGGGTGCATCGACCTTGTTGTCCAGCGCCGCGAGAAAGTGATGGATCGCGGGGATGCCGCCGGTTGATGATCCGATGGCAATGCATTGCAACGGGCATGGCTGGACGGCCCGGCTTGCCAGCGCCAGCGGCATATATTCGCTGCGCGACTGGCGATCCTCTGCGAGAAATTGCAGCCGCTGGTGCAGCGCCAGGATGAAATCCTGCGAATAGAATTGCCTGGGCGGCTTGGCGAGCGTGTCGCTGGCACCCAGTGCGAGCGCCTTCAGTGATGCAGGCGCGCCCTCTCCGCAATGCGACGAGAGCACCAGGACGCGGGCCTCGCTGGCTTGCAATATGTCCGGCAGCGCATCCAGTCCGCTGCGGCCGGGCATCTCGATATCGAGGATGACGATGTCTGCGCTATGGCCCGCAAGATAGGCTAGGGCAGCCGCCGCCGAAGCCACGCTCGCCGCGAGCTCGAGCCCGGGCAGGCTGTCGACGATGCGCTGCAGGATCGATCGGGTCACAAGGCTGTCATCGATGATCAGCACGCGGCTGTTCGCCGGCTGATCGTCAAGCCTGCCGGGCAGGTGCCGCGCGGCGGATGCCTGGGCTGCACCGGTCATGATCTAGCTTCCCCCACGCGCCGCAATCAGGCGCAGCCGACGATTTGCAACTTGCTGTGCAAGGTTTCCCGGTCGAACGGCTTCATGACATATTCGTCGGCACCCGCCTCGATCGCTGCCTGGATATGGCCGCGACCGTTTTCGGTGGTGCAGAACACCACCTTGGGGTGCTGCCCTCCCTGTTCCTTGCGCAGCGCGCACAGGAATTCCATCCCGCCCATGACCGGCATGTTCCAGTCGAGCAGCACGACATCGGGCATCGCCCTGCCGCACTGGTCCAGCGCCTCGCTGCCATCGGCAGCTTCGGTGACGGCAAAATCGAGCGTCTCCAGAATATGCCGAGCGACCTTGCGGATCACCTTGCTGTCATCGACGACCAGACACGTTTTCATCAAAGCGGTCTCCCTTCGGCTTGTGCGCCGGACGCCGAGCTTAAGGCGGATTGGTAATCAGCAGCTTAACGTGCAGGACTATTGGTCGGCGGATGTCGCGACTGGCTGCTGATCACGCCGCGCGGCGAACCGAGGGGTTGACCATGTAATCGGGGTCGATCAGCAGGAATGTCTCGCCAGCCAGTTCGAGCAGGCCGCGGCCGATCTCGTTCCAGCCGGCCGGAAGCTGGCTGGGCAACTGAAGCGTGGGCGTCCGAATGGGGATCACGTCAAGCACGTCGTCGACCAGCAGGCCATAGCAGCAACCGCCAATGTTGACGACGATCGCGGGCTGGCCGGGGACCAGCTCGGCAGGCTCGCCAGTGACGAAATACTGGCAGTCGATGAGGGTCAGCACCCGGCTGCGCAACGCGAACAGGCCGCTGATGAAGGGCGCGGCAGACGGCACCGGCACCGACTCACGAACCTTGACCACGCTGTCGATCCGCTCCGACGGGATGGCTACCGTCTCGCCCGCGATCACCGCGATGAGAAAAAGGTCCTTCATGCCCCCAGCCCCTTCTGCCCTGCCATCAGACGACCGAGCAGCGCCGCCCGGTCATAGCGATAGATGGTATTCGCATCGGTTGCGGCCGCTGAAAGCGTGTCGCTGAGCCGGATCACCTGTCCGCGCAACGCGGCGGGGGCGGGGGCTGCGTCGCCGACGATGATGCTGATCGCCGCATCGCCCTCTGCCGTTTCATCGGCCCCGGCCAGCACCGGGCGATAGCCGGCTGCGGCGACCAGCGGCGCAAGAATGTGCCGCGTCCACGGATCGTCCTGCCCGATCAGGCGGCAGGCCGGGCGATCGATCGCTGGCGATGCGCCGAGCAGCATGCTGAAGATCCAGTGGACATCGAGGATTTCGAGCTGCAGGTCACCGATCAGTGCAATGCCTCCGATCAACCCCGGCTGCGGTGCAGGCTCGACATGCGATGGCAGGCGCACGATGTCGATCACGTCGTCCACCGCGTACAGCGCCTGCACGCGCCCGTCGGTCAGGTGCAGCAGCTTGGTGAAGGGCTCCTGAGGAAGCGCGGCAAGGCCGATGACGGCACGGCTTTCCCCGTCGATGCTGAGGCGCACCTGGCCCGCCGCGATTGCGAGTCGACGCGTGTCCACATCCTCCACACGCTCGACCGCTGACAAGGGGATCAGGCGAAGATGACCGCCCGGCTCCTGGAACAGCAGCGCCGAGCCGCCATCGGATACCGCCGATCCGTTGCCGGCGTCGTCAGGGTTCTGCTCTGCGCGCGGAAGCTCATTGAGCCGTGCGCGGTGCGCCAGGCCCAGCGGGTCGAGCAGCAACATCGGGCGGCCGTTATCGGGAAGCGTGGTGCCCGCGTAGAGCCCGTCAGCCATGATCACCGGCGCGCCGGGACGGACGACCAGCTCTTCGTGATCGATCACCGCTTCGACCGACAGTGCGTAGCGCAGATCGGACGCAGCATTGACCGTGATGATCGTGCGATAGCGCACCGGCTGCGAAGCGTCCGGATCAAGCCCGAGCAATGTTTCGAGCGCGACATAGGGCAGGCATTCGCCGCGGATATAGGCGAGGTCGCTGCCACCGACCTGCTGGATGCGGACCTGATCGTTATTGTCGAACAGGATTTCGCGGATCGCCGATCGCGGCATCGCGAATTCCTGCCCGCCGGCGCGCACCGTCAGGCATGGGATGATGGTCAGCGTCAGGGGCACGCGCAAGATGACGCGCAAGCCCTTGCCGGGGCTGTTTTCCAGATCGATCGATCCGCCGATCCGTTCGATGTTCGATCGAACCACGTCCATGCCGACCCCGCGTCCCGAGATCGCAGTGACATGATCGGCGGTGGATAGGCCCGGCGCGAAGATCAGTTCCAGGCGCGCGCGTTCGCTCAGCGCGTTGATTTCCGCGCTGCTGCGAACCTTGGCGGACAGCGCGCGCGCCACCAGCCGGTCGGTATCGATGCCGCGACCGTCATCGGCAATCTCGATCAGGATCTGGTTGCCGGACTGGCGCGCAGCGATGCTCAGCTTTCCCGTTTCCGGCTTGCCCGCCAGCCGCCGCGCGGCGGGTGGTTCGATGCCATGGTCGATGGCGTTGCGGATGATATGGGTCAGCGGATCGCGGATCATCTCGATCATCTCGCGGTCCAGCTCGACATGGCTGCCCGATGTGCGCAGATCGACAAGCTTGCCCAGCTCGGCGCTCAGATCGCGAACCAGCCGGGGCAGGGGAGAAAAAATGCGATCGATCCGCTGCATGCGGGTCTGACCGATCGCGTCGCGCATATCGGCGATGCAGGATGACAGCCGCTCGAAGGCGTTTTCCAGCGTGGTTCCATTCTGTTCGTCGCGCAGACAGCGCGCCACCTCGTTGCGCGCCAGCACCATGTCGGACACACCGTTCATCAGATGGTCGATCAGTTCCAGCGGGACGCGGATCGAGCGGACCACGGCCTGGCGGCGGACGGGGTCGGGGTCTGTGCCGGACGCCGGAACTGGCGAACCATCTTCCCTGGGGGGCACCGGAAGGTCGCGTTTCAGCGCGGCTATCAGATCGGCATCGGTGCTGTCGGGCAGGGCTTCGCCGGTCTCCATCACGACGATTAGCTCGCCGATACGGTCGATGATCGCCAGCACGGCATCGACCAGCGGCGCGGATGGTTCGCGCGTGCCGTCGCGCACTTGCGCCAGCACGTCTTCCGCCGCGTGGCTGAGCCGTTCAAATCGGGGCAGGTTGAGGAAGCCGCAGCTGCCCTTCACGGTGTGGACGAAGCGGAAGATGCTGTCGAGCCGCTCGCTGTCGCGTGGGTCCTGTTCCCACAGCACCAGCTCGCTGGCCAACGCGTCCAGCGTTTCGCGGGTCTCAGCAATAAATTCCTGAATCAGGTCGTCCATCGTCACCGTCCGCAAGCGCTGGCGGACGGTTTGCGCCGAATATGGTTAAGATCAGGTTGCGCTGCGCGGCGCCGTCAGGCCGATCAGACCCGCAGCATGGCTCCGATGACCAGCGATTCCGGCGTGGCGGCGAGCTGGATGGTGCCGCCATGCGCGCGCGCGATCCGCTCGATCATGAACGCTGGCGCGGTGCGCGGACTCAACACCGCGCTGCCGATATCGCCCTGCAGCGCGGCTGCAAGCGATTCATCGATCACCACCTTGGGTCCGGTCGCGTTGACCGCGATCTCGCAAGCGCCGTCCTGTTCTTCCGCCGCGATGATGAGCTGGCCGCCGCGCACCAGGCCATCGAGCCCGACCAGCGCCAGGTTGAGCAGGACCTTGACCGCAGGCTTGGCGAGCATGGCGCTGGGCACATGCCATTGCAGCTCGACACGCGGCTTGTCGGCGACCAGTCCCTCGATCAGCTGGCGCGGTTCGCTGACATCGACCTTGTCGCCAAAGCCGCCCGCCGCGCCGAAGGCCAGGCGGAAGAACTTGAGCTTGTTGGCAGAGGCGCGGGCGCTGTCGGTCAGCAGCTCGATGCATCGGGCCCGCATCTCCGGGTCGGTTTCGTCCGCCAGCAGTTCGAGCCCGTTGTTCATCGCGCCGATCGGGCTCAGCAGATCGTGACACAGTCGCGAGCACAGCAGGCTGGCGAGTTCGGTTTCGTTCATGTCTGCGGTGCTGGGCATGGTGGGATGCTGGCCTTGTGGCGAAAATCGGAAAGAAACGGGCAAATAACGGTGCAATGCCGCTTGGGGTCGATGTGGCGAAAATGCCGCACAGGTTCAAGCCTTAATGCACCAAAGGTGCCGATCACGGGGCGGGCCGGAGAAACTCCAACCGGTCGAATCTGCCATGCAACGTACCGGCTTCGACCGCGCGCCAGGCGGTGATGCTGTCGTGGGCAATGATCAGCCACAATCGCCCGTCGCCCGCTGCATCGCGGGCATCGCGTCGCGAGGGTTCGGCGCAGCCATTGGGGTGCGAATGATAATATCCAAGCAGCCTGGGCCCATCGGCTCGCGCGGCGCGCTCTGCTGCGATCAGCGCTGACGGATCGATCTCGAATGTGCGCAGCGGATCGGCGGCGACATTGGCGCAGGGCTGGGCGCTTTCGATCCGGTCGGATGAGCCAAACAGCAGCCCGCAGCATTCGCGGGGGAAGGTCGCTGCTGCCTCGGCGAGCAGCTGTTGGTGGAGCGCGCTTGAAAGCAGGACCGGCATCGGCCAGAGGATAGCGATGAATGACCGGCAATCCAGTGGCAGTTTGGCGGGCGATGTCAGGACCGGCACGATCGCTGCCGAGGCGGCGGGGCTGCGCCTCGATGCCGGGCTGGCGCAGGCCGAGCCCGATCTGTCCCGCGAGCGGATCAAGGCGCTGATCCAGGCGGGTGCTGTGAGGATCGACGGCAGCGTCGCGAGCCGCCCATCGATCAAGCTCTCCCATGGCATGCTTTACGCCATCCATGTGCCCGAGGCCGAACCGCTCGACACAGAGGCGCAGGCGATCGCGCTCGATATCGCCTATGAGGACGAGCACCTTCTGGTGGTCGACAAGCCCGCAGGGCTGGTGGTGCACCCGGCGGCGGGCCATGCCCATGGCACGCTGGTCAACGCACTGCTGCATCATTGCGCGGGGCAACTTTCGGGCATTGGCGGGGTGGCACGGCCGGGCATCGTCCACCGGATCGACAAGGATACCTCGGGGCTGCTCGTCGTCGCCAAGACCGATGCCGCGCATCTGGGGTTGGCGGCGCAATTTGCCGAGCACTCGATCAACCGGCGCTATGTCGCGATCGTGCAGGGGCGGCCGAACCCCGCCAGCGGTACGGTGCGCGGCAATATCGGCCGCAGCGACCACGACCGCAAGAAGATGGCGCTGGTGGGCGAGGGGCGCGGCAAGCATGCCGTGACCCATTTCACCACCGAGGAGCGGCTCAAGGACGCGACCCGGATCGAATGCCGGCTCGAGACCGGGCGGACGCACCAGGTGCGCGTTCACATGGCCAGCATCGGCCATGCCCTGCTCGGCGATCCACTCTATTCGCGCCCTCCCAAGCCCCTACGCGAACTGCTCAAAGCCGCGGATTTCCGGCGTCAGGCATTGCATGCCCAGCGGCTGGGGTTTATACATCCGGTGACTGGATCTGAATGCGACTTTTTTAGTCCGATTCCGGCCGACATGGCGGAACTTTTGGATAGATTGCGTGTTTAGGTTGCAAGTCGAAATGCGATCCCCATGACGGGTGCTCCATCGAGGCCCGCATAACGGATTGGCAGAAAGGGAAAAAATGAGCGAGACCCGTAGTGTCCCGGCCACCATCCCCGCCCTGGGCGGAGAGGCCAGCCTGAACCGTTACCTCACCGAAATCCGCAAATATCCGCTGCTCAAGCCCGAGCAGGAATATATGCTGGCCAAGCGCTATCAGGAGCATCAGGATCCCGAAGCTGCGGCCCAGCTGGTGACCTCGCACCTGCGCCTCGTGGCGAAGATCGCGATGGGCTATCGCGGCTATGGGCTGCCGGTGAGCGAGCTGATTTCCGAAGGCAATATCGGCCTGATGCAGGGCGTGAAGAAATTCGAGCCGGATCGCGGCTTCCGCTTGGCCACCTACGCGATGTGGTGGATCAAGGCGTCGATCCAGGAATATATCCTGCGCAGTTGGAGCCTCGTGAAGATGGGCACCACCGCAGCGCAGAAGAAGCTTTTCTTCAACCTGCGCCGGATGAAGAACAACCTGCGCGCGTTCGAGGATGGCGATCTGCATCCCGATGACGTCAAGACCATTGCTACCAAGCTGGGCGTGTCGGAAACCGAAGTCGTGAACATGAACCGTCGCATGTCGATGGGCGGCGATGCGTCGCTCAATGTGTCGATGCGCGAGGACGGCGACGGCCAGTGGATGGACTGGCTGACCGATGACGCCCCGCTGCAGGACGTCGCGGTGGCTGACGCGCAGGAAGCGCAGATTCGTCACGAACTGCTCGGCGAGGCGATGGAATCGCTGAACGAGCGCGAGCGCCACATTCTCAATGAGCGCCGTCTGGTCGATGAGCCCAAGACGCTCGAGGAGCTGAGCCAGGTCTATAATGTCAGCCGCGAGCGCGTCCGCCAGATCGAGGTGCGCGCGTTTGAAAAGCTGCAAAAGGCGATGCACCGTCTCATCTCCGACAAGCAGATGGCGCTGGCTGGCTGAACCGGATTGCCGGAGCGAGCATGCTTCGGCCAACTCGATCCCGACGGGTCGCACTCAAGGGATAGAAGCGGGATGGCCATGCTGTCCCGCTTCACCTTTATCGGCCTCATGGAAAGGCGCGTTTCGGAGCGCTTTCGGTGCAAAAGCATCTTCCCCTTTGGGCGCTCAGGCATTAAGCGGGCGCTCATGGGACTATTGGCAAAAATCTTCACCTGGTGGGACGGCGCGACCGTCGGAACGCATCTTGTCACCGCGCTGGGCGGCGAGAAGGTCGGCGAAGACCATCAGGGCAATGTCTATTATCGCTCCAAGCCCAGAAAGGGCCAGAAGGAGCGCCGCGGGGTGATCTATAAAGGCGCCAACGATGCGAGCCGCGTGCCGTCCGAATGGCATGGATGGCTGCACCACAGCTATGACGCCATTCCCGAGAGCCATCTGCCGCCACCGCGCATCTGGGAAAAGGACTATGTGCCTAACCTGACCGGCACGTCCGCTGCTTATCGGCCCGCTGGCGCGCTGGAGCGAGGTGGCGTCCGCGCCGCGGCCACCGGCGATTATGAAGCGTGGACGCCCGAGGCGTGACACGCGGGCGAATCCTCGCCATTCTCATTGTTGTCGCCGCGCTCGCAGGGGCGGGCGTCTATGGCTGGATGCAGTTCGGCGATCAGTTGCTCAAGCGCGATCAGCGCGCCGCCACCGGCAAGGTTCCGCTTCGTCCCTCCACGCCTCCGCCCGTCCAGGCAGCAGCGCCCGGCGACGCCACGCCGATGGCGCAGCGCGTCGCCACCATCGCGCTGCTCAACAAGCGCAACGGCGAGACCCGCGATCTCGAGATGAAGCCCGGCGAATCGCGTCGCATCGGCAATGCGATCGTTCGTCTTTCCGCCTGCGAGCGCACCGCGCCATGGGAGCAGGTGCCCGAGACCGGTGCATTCGTCCAGCTGCTGGTCCAGGAGCGGGATACCCGATCGTCCGATCCGGTGTGGAAGCGCGTGTTTTCGGGCTGGGTGTTCAAGGAATCGCCGTCGCTCAATGTCGTCGAGCACCCGATCTACGATGTTTGGGTCAAGAATTGCGCGATGGAATATCCGGGTGAAGACGCTCCCGTCGAGGACGCGGGTAAGGGCGGTTCGTCGGCTGCACCCACCGCGTCGGCCCCGGCCAATGCGGCGAACCCGGCGACCAGCCCCGATTCGGCACCTGCGCCCGCGACGCCTTCGACCGACACCGAATAGAGCCCCGGCATCACCGGATGAGGCCGCTGCACGCGCGGCGGCGCATAAGGCGAATCGCAGATCGCTTCATCGAGCAGCTTGAGATATTCGGCCTGGGGCAGCTCGATCGCGCCCATCGAGGCCAGATGCGGGGTGATGAACTGGCAGTCGAGCAGCGCCAGCCCGCCCTTGCGCATCGCCGCGACCAGCCAGGCGAGCGCCACCTTGCTGGCATCGGTCGCGCGGCTGAACATGCTCTCGCCGCAAAAGGCGCGGCCGATCTCTACCCCGTAAAGTCCGCCGACCAGTTCGCCGTCGCGCCAGCATTCCACGCTGTGCGCGCGGCCCTGATGGTGCAGCGCGATGAAACTCGCCTCGATCGTGCGGTTGATCCAGGTCTGCTCGCGGCCCTGGGCAGTTTCCGCACACATCGCGATGACCCTGGCAAAGGCGCGGTTGCAGGTGACCGTGAACCGGTCCTGGCGCACCGCCTTGCGCAGCGAGGTGGAAAAGCGGAAGCCGTCGAGCGGCAGGATTGCGCGCATTTCGGGCTCGACCCAGAAGACGTCGACATCGTCACGCGCATCGGCCATGGGGAAGATGCCGATGGCATAGGCCCGCATCAGCATGTTGAGATCGATGGTGACCGGGCCGGGGGTGCCGTGCATGGCACAAATCTAGGCTATCGCTGCGCAAGTTCAATCACCATATCCGCAGGGCTTTGCGATTGCCGGGCGATAGGCTAGAGCGCGGCTCGATTTAACCAGGAGTAACCCCCATGCGTGCCGAAGGGCAGGCCCATATCGATAGCATCAACGCCGCGCTGGCGCTGGTCCGCAAGTTTCTTGACTGGGACCGCGCGCTGCGTCGCCTCGACGAGCTCAACGCGCGCGTCGAGGACCCGACGCTGTGGAACGATCCCAAATCGGCCGAAGAGGTGATGCGCGAGCGGCGGCGGCTGGAACAGGCGATCGGCACGGTCAACGAGATCAGCCAGGAAATGGCCGATGCGATCGAGTTCGTCGAACTGGGCGAGGCCGAGGGCGATGACGACACCGTGGCCGAGGGGCTGGCAACGCTGAAGGCGCTGGCCGAGCGCGCCGAGCGCGACAAGGTGCAGGCCCTGCTCGCGGGCGAAGCCGACAGCTATGACACCTATCTCGAGGTTCATGCCGGGGCTGGGGGCACTGAGAGCCAGGACTGGGCCGAAATGCTGCAGCGCATGTATTCGCGCTGGGCCGAGCGGCGCGGCTACAAGGTCGAGCTGGTCGATTATCACGCGGGCGAACAGGCGGGCATCAAGTCCGCGACGCTGCTGATCAAGGGCGAGAATGCCTATGGCTGGGCCAAGACCGAAAGCGGCGTGCACCGGCTGGTCCGCATCTCGCCCTATGACAGCTCGGCGCGGCGGCATACCAGCTTCTCGAGCGTCTGGGTCTATCCGGTGATCGACGACAGCTTCGAGATCGACATCAAGGAAAGCGACCTCAAGATCGATACCTATCGCGCATCGGGCGCGGGCGGACAGCACGTCAACACCACCGATTCCGCGGTGCGCATCACGCACATTCCCTCGGGCATCATCGTTGCCAGCCAGAACGACCGGTCGCAGCACAAGAACCGCGCGACCGCGATGAACATGCTGAAAGCGCGGATGTACGAGGCGGAGATGCAGAAGCGCGAGGCCGAGGCTTCGGGCGAATATGCCGCGAAGACCGAGATCGGCTGGGGCCACCAGATCCGCTCGTACGTGCTGCAGCCCTATCAGCTGGTCAAGGATCTGCGCACCGGCGTCACCTCCACCTCGCCGGGCGATGTGCTCGACGGCGCGATCGATCCGTTCATGGCGGCGGCGCTGTCGCAGAAGGTGACCGGCGAGAAGGTCGATGTCGAAGATGTCGACTGACCGTCCGGGTCGGTTTGCTGCTCTGCTGCTGGCGACGGCGTTTCTCGCCGCCTGCCAGCCGAGCGATAGCGACCAGAGCGACCGACCCGAGACCGCACGCGACTATCCGAGGGCCGACCGCCCGGTGGCCGGAGTCGTCAGCAACGAATTTTCGAATGAGGAAGCCCGCGACGATCGCAACGAGGCGACCAAGGTCATGGACCTGGCCGGAATCACGCCGGGCATGACCGTGGCCGATATCGGCGCGGGCAATGGCTATTATACCGTGCGCCTGGCGGAGCGCGTCGGTGCCCGGGGCCGCGTTCTGGCGCAGGATATCGACGATGCCGCGCTCAAGCGGCTGGGCACGCGTGTCGAGCGCGAACGGCTCGACAATGTCTCGATCAAGCCCGGCGATATCGACGATCCGCGCCTGCCCGAAAACAGCTTCGACCGCATCTTCATGGTCCATATGTATCATGAGGGGACAGAGCCCTATGCCTTCATATCGCGGCTGCGGCCTGCGTTGAAGGAGGGCGGGCAGGTGATCGTGGTCGATGTCGACCGACCGACCAACCGCCACGGCATCCCACCCAAGCTGCTGTTCTGCGAGTTCGAGGCGGTGGGCTACAAGCTGGTCGAGTTTATCGAGAAGCCCGATATCGCGGGCTATTTTGCGCGTTTCGAGGCGGAAGGCCCCGCATTGAAGCCCGATGCCATCAAGGGCTGCGAGCAGCCGGGACAGTAAGGCGCAACCCCGGCAGGGGTGGATGGTTTTTTAATGGTCTTTTTGTGCGCAGCACGCCTATACCGCCCGTGGGGCAAAGTGGGAGCTTATTCGTGTTCAAGGGTTTGAAGCCGATCATCTATGGCGGGCGTGAGGTCTGGCCGCTAATTGAAGGCGGTAAGGGGGTTTCCGCCACCAACCACGCCAGTTCGGGTGCTTGGGCCGCTGCGGGCGGCATCGGCACCGTTTCGGCGGTCAATGCCGACAGCTATGACGAGAACGGCAATGTCATCCCGCAAATCTATCACGGCCGCACCCGCGCCGAACGGCACCAGGAGCTGATCCGCTACGGCATCGAGGGCGGCGTCGCGCAGGTCAAGCGTGCGTTCGAGATCGCGGGCGGCCAGGGCGCGATCAACATCAACGTTCTGTGGGAAATGGGCGGCGCGCAGCAGATCCTGCACGGCATCCTGGAACGCACGCGCGGCATGGTCGCGGGCGTCACCTGCGGCGCGGGCATGCCCTACAAGCTGTCCGAAATTGCTGCGCAATATAACGTCAACTATCTGCCGATCATCAGCTCGGCGCGCGCCTTCCGCGCGCTGTGGAAGCGCGCCTATCACAAGGTGAGCGAACTGATGGCCGCAGTGGTCTATGAGGACCCCTGGCTGGCAGGAGGGCATAACGGCCTGTCCAATGCCGAGGACCCGCGCCAGCCGCAGGACCCCTATCCGCGCGTCAAAGCGCTGCGCGACACGATGCGCGCCGAGGGCATTTCGGACGATGTGCCGATCATCATGGCCGGCGGCGTCTGGTATCTGCGCGACTGGGAAAACTGGATCGACAATCCGGAGCTCGGCCAGATCGCGTTCCAGTACGGAACTCGCCCGCTGCTGACCCAGGAAAGCCCGATTCCGCAGAAGTGGAAGGACGAGCTGACCAAGATCAAGGAAGGCGATGTGCTGCTCCAGCGCTTCAGCCCGACCGGCTTTTAC
>CAXRCQ010000325.1:0-4346 GCA_964228845.1 Blastomonas sp. | reverse complement strand
TGGATCGAGCATTCGCGCTCGCCCAGATACACGATATTGCCGTGCTGGTCGCCCAGCACCTGGATCTCGATATGGCGCGGCTGTTCGATGAATTTCTCGATGAATACACGGTCGTCGCCGAAGCTGTTCAGGCCCTCGCGCTTGGTCGCCTCGAAGCCTTCGCGCACGTCCTGCTCGCTATAGGCGAGGCGCATGCCCTTGCCGCCGCCGCCGGCCGAGGCCTTCATCATCACCGGATAGCCTATCTCGCTGGCGATGCGCACCGCGTGCTCGGTATCCTCGATCTCGCCGACAAAGCCGGGCACGACATTGACGCCCGCCTGCTTGGCGAGCTTCTTGGATTCGATCTTGTCGCCCATCGCGGCGATCGCGTTCGGGGGCGGGCCGATAAAGGTGATGCCGGCGGCCTTCAGGGCCTCGGCGAAGCTGGTGCGTTCGGACAGAAAGCCATAGCCGGGATGCACCGCATCGGCACCGGTCGCCTTGCACGCCTCGATGATCCGATCCGCGAGCAGATAGGACTGCGCGGCGGGCGACGGGCCGATATGCACCGCCTCGTCGGCCATCTCGACATGAGGGCTGCGCGCATCGGCATCCGAATAGACGGCAACCGTCTTGATGCCCATCTTGCGGGCGGTGCGGATAACGCGGCAGGCGATCTCGCCCCGGTTTGCGATCAGGATTTTGGTGATTGGCATCAGTCTTTCGCCCTGTATTTTTGAAGTTTGTTCAAGAAATATACCTGCATCGGCAGCCCATCCCCGGCATGACGCGCATGACGATGATCATCTGGGCATGGCCTTGGCGATCAGATCGTCCCTCTTCCGTCACACCAGCCGCTCCAGCCCGGCATGCGCAAAATCGTCGCCCTTGTAGAGCAGCTTCTCCCCCCGCTCCGTCGCGAGCGCATAGGCGAGGCAGTCGCCGAAATTGAGCCTTGCCGGATGACCGCTACCCTTTCCGAAATCGCGATAAGCCTGACGGGCGATCTTCGCATGTTGGGGGGTGACGGGAACGAGTTCGATGCCCAGTTCAGCCATGACAGCATCCAGCTTGGCGCTGAGGACAGGATTGCGGTCGCGGTCGATCACGATGCCTGCCTCCAGATAATTGGCAGCAGACATCACAGGAAATCGCTCAGCCGCAATGGCCTTGCCGAAAGCCTCAGCTTCAGGTTCGCCCCGCAACATCGCTACCAAGACCGAGCTATCGACGATCATTTCGGCAAACCATCTTCGTCATAGAGATACGCGTCGATGTCGAGCGCCAGCATTTCGGGTGACATCAGGGCACGCGCCTCACGGCAGATTTCCATGGCTTTGGCAAACCGAGCTTCTTGCGAAATTTCCCGCTCGCGTCGGCGAAGCGCCTCGACCACTGCCTGAGTGAGAGTGATGCCCTCAGCTTTTGCAATCCTGCTGGCGAGTTCATAAGCCTCGTCACTCTTGATGTTCATCTGCGCACCCACGGCTTCTACCTTTCTAATGCCTTAGGGTAGAATGGCAGAGATCGGCAAAGACGGCAACCAAGGGGTTCATTCCGCCGCCTCCAGGTGCCCATGCGGCTGAGCGGCCATCGCTTTCATGCCCAGCTTGGCGAGCAGCGCCGAATCCTTGTCGTCACCGGCATTGGGCGCGGTGAGCAGCTTGTCGCCGGTGAAGATGCTTTTGGCGCCCGCCATGAAACACAGGGCCTGGCAGCTTTCGGACATGCTCTCGCGGCCCGCGCTCAGGCGCACCATCGAATGCGGCATCGTTATGCGCGCGACGGCGACGGTGCGGACGAACTCGATCTCGTCGATCTTGGCGAGCGGCGTATCGGCGAGCATGTCGCCCAGCACCGTTCCCTTGACCGGCACGAGCGCGGTGATCGGCACGCTTTCCGGGTGCGGCATGGTGGCAAGCGCATGGATGAAGCCGATACGGTCCGCCCGGGTCTCGCCCATGCCGACAATGCCGCCGCAGCACACGTTGATGCCCGCCGAGCGCACGTTCTCCAGCGTCTCCATCCGGTCCTCGAAGGTCCGGGTGGTGATGACATTGGCGTAGTTCTCGGGCGCGGTGTCGATATTGTGGTTGTAATAATCGAGGCCTGCATCGGCGAGCGCGCGCGCCTGCGACGGGGTGAGCATGCCCAGCGTCATGCAGGTTTCCATCCCCATTTCGCGCACGCCCTTGATCATCGCGGCGAGCTTGGGAATGTCCTTGTCCTTGGGGTTCCGCCACGCCGCGCCCATGCAGAAACGGCCCGATCCATGGTCCTTGGCCTGCGCGGCTGCCTGCAGCACCGCCTGCACGTCCATCAGCTTGGTCGCCTTGACGCCGCTCTCGGCATCCTTGGACTGGCTGCAATAGCCGCAATCCTCCGGGCAACCGCCGGTCTTGATCGACAGGAGGGTGGAAAGCTGCACCTCGTTGCGCGGGAAATTCGCGCGGTGGACGCTCTGCGCCTCGAACATCAGGTCGTTGAACGGCAGATCGAACAGCGCGGTGATTTCCTCGCGGGTCCAGTCGGTTCTCATTTCGGTGGTCACTTACAATCTCCGTTTGTCCCGAGCCCTTCGACTGGCTGGCAAGCCAGCCGCTCAGGGTAAACTAAAGTCGAGGGACCTGTGCCTACGTGTCTCGACTTCGCTCGACACAAACGGGAGGGGATTTGCAAGGGCATCATTCGGCAGCCTCCTGCACCGGGGGCATGTTATGTCCGAGCAGCCGCAGCACATCCGCCGCGCACTCGACCACATTCGATCCCGGGCCGTAGATGCCCTGCACCCCGGCGTCGCGCAGATACTCGTAATCCTGCGGCGGGATCACCCCGCCCGCGATCACCTTGATGTCGTTGCGACCGGCTTCCTTGAGGCCGCGGATAAGCTCGGGGATGAGCGTCTTGTGACCGGCAGCGAGCGAAGACGCGCCGACGACATCGACACCGGTCTCGAGCGCCAGCACCACCGTCTCTTCCGGCGTCTGGAACAGCGGGCCGGAGACGACATCGAAGCCCAGGTCACCGAACGCCGAGGCGATCACGTTCGCGCCGCGGTCATGCCCGTCCTGACCCATCTTGGCGACGAGCAGCTTGGGTTTGCGCCCCAGACGGCGCTCCACGGCCTTGACGCCATCGACCACCTGCGCCCAGCGGCTGTCGTCCTCGTAGGGCGCGGCATAGACGCCCTTGACCGGGGTCGGGCGCGTTGCATAGCGGCCGAACACGTCCTCCATGGCCTGGCTGATCTCGCCCAGGGTCGCGCGGGCGCGCGCCGCCTCGACTGCGAGTTCGAGCAGATTGCCCTTGCCCTTCGCGCCCTCGCGTAGCGCGTCGAGCGCGGCCTGGCACGCCGCCTCGTCGCGCGCGGCCTTGACCGCGTTGATCCGCGCGATCTGGCCCTCGCGCACCTTCGCATTGTCGACCTCGAGCGTTTCGAGCAGGTCTTCGTTGGCGAGGCGATACTTGTTCACCCCGACGATCACGTCATCGCCGCGATCGACGCGCGCCTGGCGACCGGCGGCGGCTTCCTCGATCATCGCCTTGGGCCAGCCTGCCGCGACCGCCTTGGCCATGCCGCCTTCGCTCTCAACGCGCTCGATGATCTCCCAGGCCTTGTCGACCAGCTCCTGGGTCAGGCTCTCGATATAATAGCTGCCGCCCAGCGGATCGACGACCTTGGTCATCCCGGTCTCTTCCTGGATGACGATCTGCGTGTTGCGGGCGATGCGCGCCGAGAAATCGGTGGGCAGCGCGATCGCCTCGTCGAGCGCATTGGTGTGCAGCGACTGGGTGCCGCCCAGCATCGCGGCCATCGCCTCGATCGTGGTGCGGATGACGTTGTTATAGGGGTCCTGCTCGGTCAGCGACACGCCGCTGGTCTGGCAGTGCGTGCGCAGCATCTTCGAGCGCTCGTCCTTTGCGCCGAGCCTGGTCATCACCCGGTGCCACAGCACGCGCGCGGCGCGCAGCTTGGCGATTTCCATGAAGAAGTTCATGCCTATCGCGAAGAAGAACGACAGCCGCCCCGCGAACTTGTCGATGTCGAGGCCCGAGGCGACGCCGTATTTCACATACTCCATGCCATCGGCGATGGTGAAGGCGAGCTCCTGCACCTGCGTCGCCCCGGCCTCCTGCATGTGATAGCCGGAGATCGAGATGCTGTTGAACTTGGGCATCTCGCGCGACGTGTACCCGAAAATGTCGGAGATGATCCGCATCGAGGGCTCGGGCGGGTAGATGTACGTGTTGCGGACCATGAACTCCTTGAGGATGTCGTTCTGGATGGTCCCGTCGAGCAGCTTGCGCTCGACCCCCTGCTCCTCGCCCGCGACGATGAAGAAGGCGAGGCTCGGGATCACCGC
>CAXRCQ010000324.1:0-5723 GCA_964228845.1 Blastomonas sp. | reverse complement strand
CTCAAGCTGTTGCAGCGTCTCGACGCCCTCAGCCAGCACTGGAATGCCCAGCGACCGGCCCAGCGCCAGCACGGCGCGGATGATCGCCTGTGCCTGCGGGCTCTGCTCCGATTGCAGCAGGAACGACTTGTCGATCTTGATCTTGTCGAAGGGAAAGGAGTGCAGCGTATCGAGCGATGAATAGCCGGTGCCGAAATCATCCATCGCGACACTGACGCCAAGCGCCTTGATCCGCCTCAGGCTGTGCAGTGCGCGCGCCCTGTCGCTGATCAGCGCGGTTTCGGTAATCTCCAGCTCAAGCCGCCTCGGGGCAAGCCCGGTTTCGAGCAGGATCGATGCAACGATCTCGGGACGGTCCGCCTGCAACAGCTGGACCGGCGAGAGGTTCACCGCCACCTTGTCCTGCGTGCTCCACCCGGCAGCTTCGGCGCATGCGGTGCGCAGCACCCATTGGCCGATGCTGATGATCTCTCCGGTCTGTTCGGCGACCGGAATGAACTCCATCGGCGAAATCGAGCCGAGCCGCGGGTGCTTCCAGCGCAGGAGCGCTTCATAGCCGCTGAGCTGCTGCGTCCGCAGCGATCGCTGCGGCTGATAGAGCAGATGGAATTCGCCGCGCGCCAGCGCATGGCGCAATTCGTTGGCAATCTGCCGCCGATAGCGCGCCTCTTCATCCATTCCAGGTTGATAATAGCAGATCGTCTCGCCGGGACTGGCCTTGGCGCGATACATGGCAAGGTCGGCATTGTTGAGCAAAGCCTCGCGCCCCTGGGCATCGTCCGGGTAGATGGCAATGCCCAGGCTTGCGCCGACGCAAGCTGCCTCGCCGTCGCTGAGCGCAAGCGAGTGGCCGATGCGTTCGACAAAGGCTTCCAGTTCCGCCCGGTCGGAAAAATGCTTGGCCACCGCGAACTCGTCACCACCGACGCGCGCGGCAATCTCGCCGCGCTCCAGCGCCTGAGCGAGGCTGCTGCCGATCTGCTCCAGCACCCGGTCGCCCACCGCATGGCCATGCGTGTCGTTGATCTCCTTGAACCGATCGAGATCGATCGCGACGACCGCGAGCTTGCGCCGCTGTGCAGCGGCTTGGACGATCTCGCCGTCGAGCCACTGGTTGAAGCTGGTGCGGTTTGGCAGGCCGGTCAGCCCGTCGTGCAGCGCCATGTGCACGATCTGCTCTTCGGAACGCCGCCGCGCGGTAATGTCCTCGATCGTGGTCACCCAGCCGCCATCGGCCATGCTGCGGCTGGACATGGCGACGATCAGCTCCTCGTCGAGCTCGAGCACGAACGGCGGCAGGCTGGGATCGCGCAGCGAATCCTCCAGCCGCGCCCAGATCCTCGCCAGCTGCGAGTCGGCGGTCACCTCGCCCGTCCGTGCGCACAGCGCGGTGCGCAGCACGTCGAGTGCCCCCGTGCCGGGCGGGCATTGCGCTTCGTGCAACCCCCACATTTCGGCAAAGCGCCGATTCGCGAGCACTAGCCGTCCCCTGGCGTCGAACAGGCACAGCCCCTGGTGCATATGGTCAAGCGCGGCATCGCGGTGCCGGCGCGCCTCGGCGATGCGGTCCTGGTCTTCCTTCAGCCGGGTCATGTCGCGCGTGATCTTGGCAAAGCCGAGGATGCGCCCCTGCTCGTCGCAGAAACGCTCGATCGTGACATGCGCCCAGAAGCGCGTGCCATTCTTGCGCAGGCGCCAGCCCTCGCCGGTATATTTGCCGGTTTCGTGCGCGGTGGCGAGCGCCGTGTCGGGTGCGCCAGCCGCCGCTTCTTCCGGCAGGTAGAAGCTCCCGAGCGGCTGCCCGACGATCTCGTCCGGCAGATAGCCCTTGAGCTTCTGGGCGCCCGCGTTCCAGTTGGCCACGCGTCCTTCGGCATCAAGCATGTAGATCGCACAGTCGGAAATGCCCTTGACCAGCGCGCTGAACTGAAGCTCGCTGGCGCGGATCGCGGCGCGGGTCCGCCTGGCCACGATCAGGCCCGCGAGGCACAGGGTCAGCAATGCCGCCGATACCAGGCTGATCAGCATCGACATCGTGGTGGAAGACAGGAGCGCGCGCGTGCCTTCGATCCGCGACGGGACCAGGTCGATGGCGGTCATGCCCGAGAAATGCAGTCCGACGATGGCGGCGGTCATCACCAGCGCCGCACCCAGCCCCGAGGCGAGGGTCGTGCGCCGCAGGGCCAGCGCGAAGGCAGGATAGAGCGGGACGATCGCCAGCGCGACCGAAAGCGCCAGATAGCCGGTGTGCCAGCGGATCAACGCGGGCATCTCGAGCGCGGCCATGCCGACATAATGCATGGTGGCAAAGCCCGACCCGGCGAGCACGCTTGCGGCAACCAGCGCCCTGGCCCCTTGCCCGCGGGTCGCGATCAGCATGGCAGCGATGGTGGTCGCCAGCACGATCAGCAGCGATCCTGCGGTCCGCGCAATCTCGTAACCGATGATGATCCCCGGATCATAGCCGAGCATCGCGACGAAATGCGTCGCCCAGATTCCGAAGCCGGTGGCAAAGCCGCCCGATATCGCCCAGCCCAGCCGCCCGCGCCCGATCGCGGCACGCGACTGGCGGATCATCAGCACGGCCGTGATGGTCGAGAGCAGGCAGATGGCGGCAGCCAGTCCGACAAAGCGGATGTCATGAGCGTCGCGAATGCAAAAAAGGATATCGAACAAGGGCCTAGCTCCGGGGAAAAGCCAGCCCGTCCTATTCTACCAATGGTTAATAAACCGCACGCCAAGGTGCCGGTAACGCAAGTTTGCGCCTGAAAACGCCATTGAACTGGTGGAGCCGAGGGGAATCGAACCCCTGACCTCGTCAGTGCGAACGACGCGCTCTCCCAACTGAGCTACGGCCCCGTATCCGGTGACGCGAGGCTATAAAGATTCGCCTCGCGCCTATCCAGAGGAAAAATCAGTCGCCGGTGCTAGGCAGCACTGTCGGCAGCACCGGCGGGTTGGAGGTGGGGGAAGCTGCGCCGGGCGCAGCGTTCAGGACCGGCTGGACAGTCGTCGGGCTGCTGCCCATCTGCGCGGCCTGCGCAGCGCGCATCTCTGGGCTGCCATACAGCGCGATCCATTTCTGCAGGTCGCTCTGATAGCTTTCATAGCTGGCGTAGAAGCGGTCGAAAACGCCTTCGAGCGTCGGCAGCGCGCGCGCCGAGAAACCGACCAGTTCCTTGGACGGCAATGCCACGGCTTCCTGACCCAGGATCAGCGCAGCATTGCAGAAGTCGCTCTTCACCGGCGGAAAGGCGAAGAAATTGTAGACCTGGGTATTCTCGGTATCGCGAATGCGCGCAAAGCCCGCTCCATAGCGCTTGCGATATTTCTCCTCGACCACCTTGTTGATCCGGTCGAGCTCGCGCTTGTGGGTCTTGAGAAACTGGTTGTAATCGTCGGCAATGCGGAAATGCTCGGCATTCTGGCAGTTGAGCGCGGCAACGTTGAACGCGGCGCGGAAATACCACAGCTTTTCATTGTCATCGATGTCACGCATCGGGGTGTCGCGCAGCCCGTCGGCGCGCAGGCTGGGGATCGCCATCGCGGCGACGGCATTGGACGGCGGGGTCGGCATGCGCGGCGGTGCAACCGGAACGGGCGGCGGCGGCGGTGCCACGGCGACGGGTGCGGGCTGGGTACCGCCACAGGCCGTGATCAGGGTGGTGAGGCCGACCGATGCGGCCAGCATGATTGCACGGCTGAGGGCCATACGCGCCATTTTCAGTATCTCCCGGTGCACGCGCAGGGCCTTGGCTCTCTCGCGCGTGTTCTCATGGGCATGGTTTATGCCCGCCACGCGCCGATCTCAACACCAAAACGGTGAACCGTTAAAGCGCAGGGGCCGCGCAAGCGGGCAAAGCCGGGACGAGCGGACTCGCGCAAGCGACCAGCCGAGCGCACCGCATGCAACAGAAGAAAAGCCCGGCGGAAGGGGATCCGCCGGGCTGTCAGGGTTCCAGTGCTTTTCCGGACAGATCAGTCGCGACTGCCCATGATGCTCAGCAGCGCCTGGAACATATTGATAAAATCGAGATAGAGGTTGAGCGCGCCCATGATCACGACCTTGCCCATCATGTCGCTGCCCGCGACCTGCCAGTAGAGGCTCTTGAGCTTCTGGGTGTCATAGGCGGTCAGGCCGGCAAAGATCAGGACGGCGGCATAGCTGATCACCAGCCCCATCACCGACGACTGCAGGAAGATGTTGAGGATGCTGGCGACGATCAGGCCCACCAGACCCATGATCAGGAAGCTGCCCCAGCCGGTCAGGTCCTTCTTGGTGGTGTAGCCCCACAGGCTCAGGCCGGCGAACGCCGCTGCGGTCGAGAAGAAGGCCAGCGCGATGCTCTCACCGGTATAGACCAGGAAGATCGTCGACATGCTGAGACCCATCAGCGTCGCGAAGCCCCAGAACATCGCCTGAAGCGCGCCCGTCGAGAAGCGGTTCATGCCGAAGCTCATCGCGAAGATGATCAGCAGCGGCGAGAAGATGATGAGATATTTCATCAGCCCCGGACCAAACATGATCTGCGCCGCCATGCCCGACTGGGCGAACAGCAGTGCGACGATGCCGGTCAGCAGGATGCCGCTGGTCATGTAATTGTAGATGGACAGCATGTACTTGCGCAGGCCCTCGTCCCGGGCCGCGCTGACATTGCCGGGCGCATTGATCGAACCGGCGCGCATGCGCTCCGCCGTGCGAGGATCAAAACGGTCAGCCATCGAAAAAATCTCCTTTGCCCGGCATTGTTGCCGGATAGTCACAATATCGCCCCTATGCGGGCAATTTTCAAGCGAAACCGGTTTGCAGTTCGTTGCGCCTTGCTACGATACAATCATTACCATGCGATTGTTCCTTTGCCTTGTTCCGCCCGAACCGGTCCGCGCGCTGCTGCGCGACCGGATGCAGGGGCTGGCGTCGGCGCGCTGGCAGAGCGACGCGCAATTGCACGCGACGCTGCGCTTCATCGGCGAGACCGACCGGCATGGCGCAGAGGCGCTGCTGCTGTCGCTGGGGTCGGAGCGCCTCGCCCCGATCGCGGCGCGGCTCGATGGCTTTGGCTGGTTCGATCGCAAGGACCGGGTCGATCAGCTCTGGGCAAGCCTTGCCCCGCGCGAACCGCTTGCGGCGCTGCATGCCCGGCTCGACCGGCTGTGCATGCGCGCCGGGTTCGAGCCGGAGAGCCGCAAGTTCGTGCCGCATGTCACGCTCGCCCGGTTTGCGCGCAGCACCGCGCCCGATCCGGCCGCGATCGCCCGGTGGATGGCCGCGCAGCCGGTCCTTGCCAGCGAGCCGTTCGTCTTGGACGAGCTGCTGCTGATGCAGAGCCATATGGGGCGCGACGGCAGCATCTACGAGCCGGTCGCCTCTTTCAGGATGCGCGGCTGACGGTTCAGGGCTGAAAGGCCGCGACGATATCCGCGGTGACGCGCGCAGGCCTGCCGGTGGCCTTGTCGAGCATCGCCCAGGTCGAGATCGCGGTGACGATGTCGCGCCCGTTCGCATCGGCAAAGGCGGCATGGCGGGCAAAGCGCGCGCCCTTCGGCGTGCCCGGAACCCAGGTCCGCCCTATCGCGGTCTGGCCGAGCCCGATATTGCCGCGATAGTCGATCTCGTGCCGCACGATCACCCAGAAATAGGCGGCCACGTGCGCCGGGTCCGCCGCCGCATTCCAGTGCGCGACCGACAGTTCCTGCAGCCACTGCACCCAGACAGCATTGTT
>CAXRCQ010000323.1:0-2353 GCA_964228845.1 Blastomonas sp. | reverse complement strand
ACCGGCCAGGGCATCCGCGCGCAGGGCAGCTGGACCCATCGCAACCTTTTCCCGCCCGAAGGCGCGCTGATCGTCAGCGCCACCGGGGGTACGCAGGAACAGGGGGCATCGGTGACCTTCCGCCGTTCCAACGCAGGACGGCGCGACCGCGCTGTCGAGCTGAGCCTGTCGGCGCTGCGCAGCGATTTTGCCGCTTATGAAGCGTTTACCGGGCGGCTGGCAGGACGCGTGTCCTATTACAGCACGCCGATCTGGCAGAAGCCGATCACCTATAGCTACGGCTTCGAACTGCTCGGCACCAACGAACAGGACTTCAATTTCACAACCGGCCAGCGCGATCGCCGTACCTATTATGTCGCAGCATTGCCCGGCCAGATCACCTGGGACCGCTCGAACGACCTGCTCGACCCCACCAGCGGCTTCCGCCTGTCCGCCCAGATCTCGCCCGAGGCATCGCTGGGAAGTGGTACGCAATTCTATGGGCGCGCGCTGTTCGAGGGCACCGGCTATTATCCGGTCGGCGACAATATCGTCCTCGCCGGGCGCGCGCGCATCGGTTCGATCTATGGCGCGGACCGCCCGGACATAGCGCCCTCCCGCCGCTATTATGCAGGCGGCGGCGGCTCGGTGCGCGGCTTCGGCTATCAGGAGCTTGGCCCCAAGGACCCCGACAACCGCCCGATCGGTGGACGCAGCCTGGTCGAGGCGGCGGCGGAAATCCGCTACCGCTTCGGCAATTACGGCATTGTCGGTTTCATCGATGCGGGCCAGGTCTCGACCAGCTCGACGCCTGGATTTGATGACTTGCGCTATGGCGTCGGCATAGGCGGGCGCTTCTACACCAATTTCGGCCCGATGCGGCTCGATGTCGCGACGCCGCTGGGCCGCCGCCCGGGGGAATCGCGCGTCGCCATCTATATCTCGATCGGGCAGGCCTTCTGATGGCTGTCTCGGAAGACCCCGTCGCCGTCCCGGCTGAGGACCAGGCCCCTGCCCGCAGCGCGCGCGTATCCTGGCCGCGCCGGATCGCCATCGGACTGGCAGTGTTCATCGGCGTGATCCTCGCGCTGCTCGCCATCGCCTATGTCTGGCTGGACAGCGGCAGCGGCAAGCGCTTCGTCGCCGGGCAGATCGAAGGCATGGAGTTCGAGAACGGCCTGAGCATCGGTATCGGCGCGATCGAAGGATCGCTTTACGGCGAGATGCGCATCCGCGACCTGACCCTGAGCGACCCCAAGGGCGTGTTCGCGTCCTCGCCCTTGGTCGAGGTCGACTGGCGGCCGTTCGCGTTTATCGGCAGCCATGTCGATATCCGCTCGCTGATCGTGCCGCAGATGCGTCTGCGCCGCCTGCCGACGTTCAACGAGACTCCGCCGACCAACGAGCCGCTGCTGCCCGATCTCGACATCGATATCGCCGAACTGCAGCTCCGCCGGGTCGATATCGACGCTGCGGTCACCGGCCAGCGGCATCGCGCATCGCTCAACGGCAAGGTGCATATTGCCGATCGCACCGCCGTGGTGAGCGCGCGTGCGGCCACCACCGCCGGCGCGGGATTTGCGGGCGGCGAAAGCGCGATCATCGATCTTCGCGCGGTGCCCGAAACCAACACGCTTGACCTGACCTTCCGCCTCGACGCGCCTGCCGAGGGCCTGATCGCAGGAATGACCGGCATTGCCGAGCCGATAAAGGTCGACCTCAGCGGCAAGGGCGACTGGAAGGCCTGGAATGGCGCGCTCGCGGGCACGCTCGGCGATCAGTCGCTCGGCAACATCGCGCTGACCGCCCGCAATGGAACCTTCGCCGCACGGGGCACGATGCGTCCCGCCTTGCTGCTCAAGAGCCAGCCGGGCACGCTGCTCGCCCCTGAGACCACAATCGACATCACGACCACCGCCAACGAGCGCCGGTTCGATCTCGCCGGAACGATCGAAAACGAGAATTTCGCGCTGGACGCCACGGGACTGGTCGATCTGGGCGAGAGCCGGATGCGCGATCTGGCTATCGGCTTCCGGCTGCTGCAACCGGGCACCATTGCAGAAAACCTGAACGGAGCCGGGATCGTGGCCAATCTCACGCTCGACGGCGCGTTCGCCGCTCCGGCGATTGCCTATGAGATCAACGCGGCGCGGCTCGGCTTCAACGACATGGCGATCCTCGGGCTGCGCGCCAGCGGCGCGGCGCGGCTCGAACGCGATGCCTGGATCATCCCTGTCAGCGCCCGCGCAAGCCGGATCGCAGGGTTGAACGCCGCTGCGGGCGGCCTGCTCGAGAATGTCAGGCTCGACGGCGACCTTGCCTATTCCAACGCGCGGCTGATGTCGGACAATATGCGCATCCGCTCGAGTCGGAT
>CAXRCQ010000322.1:0-2024 GCA_964228845.1 Blastomonas sp. | reverse complement strand
GATCTCGCCCACTGCCTCGCGCATCGCGATGCTGTCGCCGCTCCTGGCAAGTGTGAAGGCGAGCGGCGGCTGGCCAGGCGCAGCTTCGGCGCGCGTCATGTTCAGCACCATCTCGCCGCCGAGCAGCCCTGCGGGCAAGAGACCGGCATCCAGATCACCCAGGCTGAGCTTGCCGATGCGAAGATCGCGCACCGTTCCCGACCAGATGCTGCCCTCGACCGCGCGTGCGCTGACCCCGCGCGATCCCAGGCCCGCAGCATCGAACACGATGCGCAGCGGCAACAGCACGACCAGCGCGAGTAGCAATGCCAGCGCGATCAGCACCGCCCGCCTGGTGCTGCGGCTCATGCGCCGATCTTCACCAGCCGGGCCGAGACCGAGACGGTGCCACTGTCCATCCGCCGGATTACCAGCGTCTCGGGCACAACGCCGCGCCGCTCGAGATCGGCAAGCCAGGCAAGAAAGGCGGTCGAGCGCGCCGAACCAATCGCGATTTCCGCGCGGTCATTGCCCTGCGGGGTGTTGGCATCAAGCGTGAACCCGCGCTCGCCTGCCTCGCTGGCGAGCAGCAGGTGCAGCGCGGCAATCGCCTCGGCGGGGCGCTTGTCGGCGGGCAGCGAGAGCGCCTGTGCCTTGGCCTCGATCCGCCCCGCCTGCATCGTCGCCTCGTAGAAGCTGCGCTTGGCATCGGTCGCGAGGCCGTAAAGCGGGGTGTAGATGCCGAAAAAGCCGATGACCCCGACGGCGAGCAGTGCGGCAATGCCGACCAGGATCTGCTCGCGGCGCGACAGCGCGATGAACCAGTTCTTCGCCGCTTCGGTCATGGCGCCAGCACCGTTATATCGGCCACCGCCTGGCCGGTCGCATCGCTGCGGTTGGCGGCAGTGACCTTGTAGCCATTGTTCTGCAGCGCGATCAGCACCGCGTTCAGATCCTCGACGCGCGGCGCGGCGATCATTGCGCCGACAATGCCGCCGGGGCGGTAATCAGCCTGGCGGATGACGACTCCCGGAACCGGCTGCATCGCGGAAAGCAGCCCCGACATCGGCACGCTGACCACGCTGTTGCCCGTGCCGCGCGCGGCGAGCTTCGCATCGAGCTGCGCCTCGGCTTGGGCGGCATCGGTCGCGCCGGGAACGTGGCGCTGCGCGCTGGCGAGCGCGCGGCGTTCGGCCAGATCCGCGCCGAGATAATTCTTGCCGATCTCGAGCAGCGGGATGGCGAGGCTGACCAGCAGCAGCGCGCCGAACAGCCAGGCGAGCGTGCGTCCCTGGCCCGGCGCGAGCACGAACAGCGGCGTGCGGCGCGCGAAATCGCCCTGGCGCAGGTTGAGCGGCGGATCGGACATTGCTGCGACCATGGTGGCATCGCGCGCATCGGCGTCGAGCGATACCGGCGCGGCTTCGCCCAGCAGCAGCGCGCCGAGCGCCTCATCGGGCGGCAAAACCAGATCACCCAGGCGGTCCGCGCCAAGATCGCCGAACGTCGCACTGACCGGCTGGTCGGCAGCGGGCAGCAGCAATCCGACGGGCAGGATGATATCCGGGTCGAGGCCGCGCAGCGCCAGTTCGGCGAGATGATCGGCCAGCGTCGCGCGGGCGATCGTCGCGCAGAGCACGCGCATCCCGCCATCTCCCCCGTCCCGGCCCAGCGCGCGCACCGCGACGAAGACATCGCCGCCGATGCTGAGATCGGCCGCGCGATAGCGCGCGGCGGCCTCGGCCTGGGGCGCGCTCATATCGCCCATGTCGAGCGTGCGGATGACGGTATCGGCGGCAGGAACCAGTGCGACGACCGGTGTATCGCCATCGCGCGCAGCTTGCGAGGGCGGGGTGAAATCCTGCCCGCGCGCCATGATCTGGCCGTTGGCGGCGCGCCACCAGTATAGCGCGGCGTCGGCCCCCGACGGGCAGGTGACGATCAGGCCGCTGTCAGCCATGATGGTGCGCCATCGGCGGGGTGTCAGGCGAACAGGTGCAGGGCAAGATCGCGAAACCCCCGGTCAGCGACAGAATCAACTGACC